>DASSBQ010000134.1:0-14554 GCA_035698625.1 Nitrospiraceae bacterium | reverse complement strand
CTCGGGGAACCAGACCATCCCGGACGGGACGCGCGCTTTGATCGAGACGGTCGCCGTGGCCTGTCCCTGTCCGTTGGTCAGGCGAACGAGATCGCCATCGACCAGGCCGAGCCGCGCGGCATCCTCCGGATTCACGCGTAGCGTGCCGCTGCTCTGGACTTCCAGCAGGCCCTTGGCTTTGGTCGAAAGCTTGCCCGAATGAAAGAGACTCTGTCCAAACATCAATGTCGTGCCCGTTTGCGATGCTCCGCCGGTCACCGTATACCTGGCGGAGAGATCGCTTGCATAGCCTTCCGAGAGGTATCGCCGAAGGACCACGGGATCGACCTTGGGCGGCGTCGGCGCCGGACCAAGGAGCCCATAGCCCGGGATGACCTCGCGGATCTCCTTGAGAATTTCGCGGGCGGAGCCGTATTCGAGCGGATACCCCAGGAGGATGGATAAGGCCGACTCGATTTCCCAATCAGGCCGGCTCTCTCCCACCGGATCGATTGCCTGGCGCACGGTTTGAACATGTCCTTCCGAATTTGTGACGGTTCCGTCCTTTTCGGCGTAGGACGAGGCGGGCAGCACGACATGAGCCAGCTCGGTTGTTTCTGTTGAAAACAATTCCTGAACGACGAGCAGGTCGAGCGCGGCCAACGCTTCCCGGCTCTGCGCGGCGGGCGGCAATGTCCCGACCGGGTTTTCCCCGGCGATGAACATGGCTTTGAGCCGCCCGTCACGCGCCGATTGAAGCATCTCCAACAGGGAAGTGCCGCGCTGGTGCGGCAGGTCCTCATGCCAGAGCTGGGACAGGCGTTCGCGCGCCGCCGGGTCGGCTAGCTCGGTGACGCCGGGCCAGAATTCCGCCACGGCGCCCATCTCCACTGCGCCTTGATCATTATTCTCTTCGGCCAGCGCCCCCAGCCCGCAGCCGGGCTTCATCAGCTTTCCCGTCAGGATCAAAAGATCCAGGAGATTGGTCACGGTTGCCGGCGCCCCCGAATGTCGTAAGACATCCGGGCCGACCAAGACGACGAGCCTCTTGGATCGCGCCAAGGTCTGAGCCGCCTCCACCAGAGAAGCGCGTGCTCGGCCGGTGGAACGCTCGATCTCCTCCCATGTGAGCCGTTGAAGCGCGCCGGCCAATCCCTCTCTATAGGCGCCCGACTCGCGCAGCAGTTCGTCATCGAGGAGGTGTTATTCGACGATGGCCTTGATGACGCCCAGAATCACGTTCGCATGCCGGCCGGGCAGAGCTGAAAAATGATGCCGCGCCAGATTGGTGATATTGCTGATGGTGTCGACGGCCGGCTCCAGACTTTCCACGGTCACCAGCGCGGCCTGATGCTTCTTCACCGCCTCCTTGACTCGGAGCCCGGTGATCGGATTGGCCTCGGTGATGTTGGTGCCGACCAACAGGAGGGTATCTGCCGCAGCGATGTCGTCGAAGGTGAACGTCCAGCGATGCGTGCCTTGGACCCGCCGGAGCCCTTGGATGCCGGTGATGTGTCCGTAGCGTGCGCCGCTGTCGATGTGGTTCGTCCCTATCACCAGGCGCATGAACTTTTGGAACATGTAGAGATCTTCGTTTGTGCAATGCGATGAAATCAGGCCGCCGAAGGCGTCGGGGCCGTGAGCGAGCTTCAGGCGGGTCGTCTGTTCGGCCACATATTCGAGCGCCTCTTCCCATGTGGCCTGGACGAGCCGGCCGTCGCGGCGGATCAGAGGATGGGTCAGGCGATCAGGATGCGTGGACACGTGGAACCCGAAATACCCGCGGGCGCAGAGATCTCCGTTGTTCCGGCCGGCGCCGTGCGAGGAGTTGACTTCGATAAGCTCGTTCCCTTTGGCCTGGATGGTAATGCGGCAGCCGTCTCCACAATAGGTGCAGATGGTATCCGCGCGCTTCAGCATCCAGGGACGGTATTCGTACAGGGACAAGCGGCTCACGATGGCGCCCACGGGGCAAATCTGGACGCACCCGCCGCAGAATTCACAGTCCAGCTGGTGGTGGGCGAAATGCTTGATCTCCGTCATCGTTCCGCGGCCGGACGGCGCCAATGCCTTGGCATCGATGATTTCGTCGCAGTAGCGGACGCAACGCAGGCATTGGACGCACCGGTTCATCTGCGTTTCGATCAGCGGGCTGAAATATTCTTTCTGGAAGATCCGTTTGGTCTCGGCGAACCGGCTGGTGGTCGGCGTGTACTCGTGTGAGAAGTCCTGGAGGTCACAGCGCCCGCCCTGATCGCAGACGGGGCAATCCAGTGGGTGATTGGCGAGAATGAATTCCAGGACCGATTTGTGCGCGTCGTTGACGACGGTGGTGGCGGTTCTCACCGCCATGCCTTCCGCAACGGGCGTGCTGCAGGATGTCTGAAGCTTGGGCATCTTCTCGATTTCGACCAGGCACATCCGGCAGTTGGCATCCGGTTTCAGCTTGGGGTGATAGCAGAAATGCGGCACCATCACGCCCACGCGTCGAGCCGCTTCGATGACCAGGGTGCCCTTGGGAACGGTCACCGGGATGCCGTCGATCGTCAAGCGGACCATGTCTTTCGGAGAATCTGGCATATGTTATTTCGTGAATTAGTGATTTTGTAATTTGGTGAAGTATCGAGACATGGTGAAACTTCGAAAAATCACCATCTCACCAGATCGCCACATCTTACTTTCTTGTCCCCACCGGTTCGGGGCGAATCAGATTGGCGGCCTCGGCCGCATGAATCAATTCAACATATTCATGCCGCCAATGCTTCAGCGTGCTGAGGATGGGCGAAATCTCGGCATCACCGAAGGCGCAGACGGTCCGGCCCGCGATGTTCTTGCACAGATCGGTCAAGGTTTCAAGGTCCTCCATGCGCCCGCGTTTGTTGATGATGCGCCGCATCGTTTGGACGAGCCAGGAACTGCCTTCCCGGCAGGGCGTGCACTTGCCGCAGGACTCATGATAGAAAAATTCCATCAGGCGCAGGGCGGCCCAGACCATGCTCGTCCCCTCTTCCATGACCGTGACGCCGCCCGATCCGAGCATGGATCCGGCTTGCGCGACGGACTCGAAGTCCAGCTTCACGTCCAAGTGATCCGGGGTTAGAAACGGGGCGGAGGCGCCGCCGGGAATAAAGGCCTTCAGGCCTTCCGCGCCCCGCATTCCGCCGGCATGCTCATAGATCAATTCCCGACAGGTGATCCCCATCGGCACCTCATAGTTGCCGGGACGCTTCACATGCCCGCTGACGCAAAAAATTCTGGTCCCGGTGCTCTTGGGCGGCGAACCGATCGCGGCAAACCATTCGGGACCACGGGTCAGGATGTGCGGGAGATTGGCCAATGTTTCGACATTGTTGACGACGGTCGGCTTGTTGTAGAGGCCGTGGGTGGCCGGAAACGGAGGCTTGACGCGCGGCAGGCCGCGCTTGCCTTCCAAGGATTCGAGCAGCGCGGTTTCCTCGCCGCAGATATAGGCGCCCGCGCCTCGATGCACCCAGACGTTGATCTGAAGGCCGGAATCGAGAACGTTATCGCCGACGTATCCGGCCGCACGGGCGTCAGCTAATGCGCGTTCCAATATCTTGGCGCCAAGGGTAAATTCACCGCGGATATAAATGTAGGCGGTGGCCGCTTGGATCGCGTAACATGCGATGAGAATGCCTTCGATCATCTGATGCGGATCACGCTCGATCAGTTGCCTGTCCTTAAACGTCCCGGGCTCGCTTTCGTCGGCATTGCAACAGAGATACCGGGGACCTTGATAGTCCTTCGGCAGGAAGCCCCATTTGACCCCGGTGGGAAAGCCCGCGCCGCCGCGGCCGCGCAAGCCTGATTTCATCACCATGGCCGTCACGTCGGCGGGGGCCGTTTTCCCGACGATTTTCCGCAGCGCCTGGTACCCTCCGGTTCGCTCATATTCCGCCAGCGAGCCGCTGTAGCCGGGCTGCTCCATATTCCGAAGAAGAATCTTTTCGTACGTCGGCATATTTCTTAACTCGTCAGGCGTGAGGCGTGAAACGCCTTACGGCGTTTGCCGGCTCCGGCCACATGAACGGGCCGCTCTTAAGAGACGACGTGCCGTCACGTCGAAGATCCGCTACAATTCGGTCCACCTTCTCCTCAGTGAGCCGCTCGTAATAATCATCGTTGATCTGCATCATAGGGCCGGTGCCGCATGCGGCCAAACATTCCACCGCGCTGACAGTAAACATTCGATCCGGCGTCGTCTCTCCGGGCGCCACCCCCAATTTGGCACGCAGCCAACCCAGCACGGTATCCGAACCGACCAGCGCGCACATCAGTGACTTACACACCTGGATATGGAACTTGCCCACCGGTTTGAGATTCAGCATCGTATAGAAAGTCACGGTCTCGTACACCTGCGGCGGCGTCAATTTGAGAATCCCCGCGATCTCCGTCATGGCGGCCTCGGTGACGTACCCGTGCTCTTCTTGCGCCAGATACAGCAGCGGCAACAGGGCCGATCGCTTCACCGGATAGCGGGCCAGGATGCCCTCTATCTCACTCTTGTATTTTTCTATCAACATGCTTCGCACCCTGAATCAGGCATTCCCGCCGCATCACCGGTCGCATTCTCCCATCACGATATCGTAAGTACCGAAGATCGTAATAATGTCGGAAATGAGGTATCCGCGCGCCATATGATCGAAGGCTCCCATATGAACAAACGACGGTGACCGAATCTTCAAGCGGTACGGACGGGGGCTGCCGTCGCTGATAATAAAAAAGCCAAGCTCTCCTTTCGGCGCTTCCGTTCCGCAATAGGTTTCGGCCTTTGGAGGTTTGAAACCTTGCGTAAAGATGATGAAATGATGGATCAGGCTTTCCATGTCCCGCATGACCTGCGCTTTGGGCGGAGGAATCACTTGCGGGACATCCGCCATGATCGGCCCGTCCGGCATTTGATCGAGGCATTGTTTAATGATGCGGGCGCTTTGCCGCATCTCTTCCATGCGCACCCAGTAACGGTCGTAGGTGTCGCCGTTCTTGCCGACCGGGACTTCCCAGTCGATCTTGTCGTAAGCTCCGTAGGGTTCGTATTTGCGGATATCGTATGCGACCCCGGATCCGCGCAAGGTCGGCCCGGTCAATCCAAAGTTGATGGCGTCTTCAGCCGAAATCAGCGCGACGTTTTTCGTCCGGCCGATCCAGATGCGGTTGGTCATCAGCAATTGATCATATTCACTGACTTTTTCGGGAAATGTGGCGAGGAATGCCTTGAGACGCGCGATCAGATCGGGAGTGAAATCGCTGTCCACGCCGCCGATCCGGTAATAGTTCAGCGTCAAGCGGGCGCCGCAGAGCTTTTCGAACATATCCAGCAGAACTTCCCGTTCGCGAAATGTCCAAAAGAACACCGTCATTGCGCCGATATCGAGCGCCTGGGTTCCCAACCAGAACAGATGGCCGATGATGCGCTGCATCTCGGCGACGATTGTCCGGACGTATTCCGCCCGTTCCGGCACCGTGAGGGACAACAGTTTTTCAACCGCCCGCACATAGGCATAATTGTTCGCCATGGCGCAGACATAGTCGAGCCGGTCCGTATGCGGAATGATCTGCATGTAGTGGAGGCCCTCGGACAGTTTCTCAACGCCCCGATGCAGATATCCAAGGTCCGGGGTGGCTTTGACTATACGCTCGCCGTCCAGTTCGAGGACCACACGAAGCACGCCGTGAGTGCTGGGGTGCTGGGGCCCCATATTGAGAAGCAATTCTTCACGCCGGCGGGTGCCGCCCTGCTGGCCGTCGGCGGCGAGGTACGCCTGCTTTTCCTGTTCGGATACTTCACTCACGGACATTTCTTCCGGCGGCTCGTCCAGCCGCGGGATAAACGGGAAAGAACTTCTCCAGCCTCTTCCTTCAGTCGGAAAGTCTTTACGAAGCGGGTAGCCTTCCTCGTAATCCTCCGGCAATAGAATCCGGCGAAGATCGGGATGGCCCGAGAATTTGATTCCCATGAGGTCATAGACTTCGCGCTCCATGAAGTCGGCGCCCTTCCAAATGCTCGTAAGGGAGGGAATGGTCGGATCATCTTCGGTCACGCGCGCCTTCAGCCGGATGCGGCGACGATGGGAAAGCGAGAGCAGATGGTAGATGACTTCGAACCGTTCAATGTTATCGGGATAGTCCGCGGAGCAAATATCGGTAATATGGTCGAATGCCGCTTCCGGGGTATCGTGGAGCCACCGGGCTATGTCGGCAATGCGATGGGACGCCACACACGCCACAATTTCATGACGTTCCGTGTCCGCTTCGACCGACAGCACCGCCTCGGGAAACGTCGTCATCAATGATTCAAGCAGGGATTGCATCTTTTTCAACAAGTACGATTGGTGATTTTGTGATTTAGTGATTTCCGAAAAATTAGGATTAGTCTTGGGTTTCAAATCACAGATCACCAAATTAGCAAATCTTACTTTACAAAGACCTTCTCGCGCTGAATCTTTTCTTGCAGCTTGAGCAGTCCGTCCAGGAGCGCTTCAGGCCGCGGCGGGCATCCGGGGATGTACACGTCCACCGGAACGATCTGGTCCACCCCCTGCACAACCGCGTAACTGTTGTAATGGTTGCCGGAGGTGGCGCAGGACCCCATTGAAATGACATACCGTGGCTCCGCCATCTGGTCGTAAATCCGTCTAATGACCGGCGCCATCTTTCTCGTGACGGTGCCCGCCACGATCATGAGATCGGACTGCCGGGGTGAGGACCGAAATACGCCGGCGCCGAAGCGGTCAATGTCGTACCGGGACGAAACCGTCGCGATCATTTCAATCGCGCAGCAGGCGAGCCCGAAGGTCATCGGCCAGAGCGATGATTTTCTCGCCCAGCAGACAAACGCGTCCAGATTCGTCGTCAGAATATTCGCATCCAGCTGTCTTTCAAGAAAGCTCATGATTCGTATCCCATCTCGTGAAGCGTCGTTGGACAGGCTGGCCGGCGACAGGACCCGCTCAGTCCCATTCCAGTGCGCCTTTCTTCCATGCGTACCAGAACCCCACGATCAGAATGCCGATGAAAATCGCCATTTCGATCACGCCGATGAGCCCCAGTTTCTTGAATGCAACCGCCCAGGGAAACAGAAAAACGATCTCGATGTCGAACACGACGAATAGCATCGCGATGATGTAGTACCGCATCGGGAATTGAATGCGTGCATCCGAGAACAGCGGGCTGCCGCTCTCGTAAGGCGCCAGCTTCGCGCGATAGGGCCGGCTTGGGCGAAGAACCCACCCCAATAGCAACGACACCGCTCCGAACGCCACGGCAATGGCGGTAAAGATCAGAATCGGAATATAGTTGAGCGGAACGGCTTCATTTCCCATTGCGCGCCGGTCGGCAATCAGTCGTTAATTGATCAAACACGAATCGGTTCTCGTTCAGGCCCTATGCCCGGTCTCACGCATCGAACTCCGACGGTCCGTACCGCGCGAGATTAACGGCGGTCGGCGGTTGATAGGGTCCCTGTGGCGGTCAGCGCAGAGCCGAAAAACGGCTGGAATTTCAACCCGTCCAGTTCGGGACGCGCCATTCCCTTATGTTGGACTAATATCTTGAATGTGCGACCCATGCCCTCAGGACGCAACAGGTGAATGGCGCCGGCGAATTCCGGTGAATCCGGAGCCAAGGTTGCCAGCATTTCTTCCATGCCCAACGCGATCAGGAAACTCATTTGATTCGTAAAACCGGTCACAGTCAGACCGGCCGTCTCTCCAATCATCGCGAGGCTGGTGAAGTCTACATGTGTGGTCATGTCCTGCTCGCCGACCCGCGTGTAAGGATCGTCCGAAGCCGTTTGATGATAATAACAGACCAATGTGCCGCGGCGGCGTGCCGGTCCATAAAGATCCTGCGCCGTATGCCCATAGTCGATTGTCAGGACTACGCCTTGAGCCATGAGGCGGGCGACCTTGTCCATCCACCGGGCCGCTTCCAGATTGATTTCAGCGCGAACGTTATTCTCGAGCGTAAGATCCAGCCGGTTCAAATATTCCGCTAATAATGGAGTCGAAAGCGGGCCGGCGCATTCTTCAAAGATCTCGCCGTTCCAGCGGACATACATTTCCCGAAGCGTGCCGTCCGCCATGATAACCCGGTGCACCGGAAAGGCATCCACGAGCTCATTCGATAAAAACACGCCCTCGACGCTCCCCGGAGGCAATTCATCAAGGCTTGCCAGCCACGTCACGAGTCCGGTCCGATGCATGTAGGGCGCGAGGGCCTCCTGTTGAAGGGTCCGCATCGCAGCGCTGCGCTCGATCAGGACATAGCGCAGGCGCTCGTTAAACGATTGGCCATAATCCTGGCAGGCGGCAAGAAAATCGCGCGCCAGCAATCCCTTTCCCGGACCCATCTCCACGACCGTCAAGGGGGCGGGAGAGCCAAGCAGTTGATCAATCTGTTTGGTCTGTTTTGCGAGCGCGTGGGCGAGGAAGGGATGCACATCCGAACTGGTATAGAAATCTCCGGACCATCCGATCCGTTCGTGACCTGGACTGTCAACCGGCCGGACATAGTATCCGAACTGCGGATGATACAGACAGAGTTCCATGAAGCGGGCGAACGGCATCGGTCCGTTGCGGGTGATTTCCGATGCGATGTCGGCGATGAGCTCTTGATGTCCGGGAAGCAAAGTGACACCACCCTTGCCGGTAATTGGAAGCAATTCCCGTCGTACAACGAGGCAGGCGCCCATCTACCGTATTTATTAAGGAAAATAGTGGGTTAGATTAGCCGCCGCGTGAGAGGTAAGTCAAGGCGAAACAAGGTGAGAGGGGGTGACGAAGCGTGAGCACGTTCGGTGTCTGTTACTTCTTTCCTTGCACGGCTGGACTGAAATAGACGCACCGTGCGATCAATGTCTAAGCATCAGCGTCCTGCACCGTTCCGGCGCAGGTTCGCCCTAGCTGCTGTAGCTTGCAGAGGTCCGGCTGCGGTTCCCCCCATCCCCCACATCGGAATGTGGAGGTTTCCGATCAGTCGATGCCTGAAGGAGGCAGCCATCGACTGTCGGGCCTCGCTCGGATCTCTGCCTCGCACATCAGCGTGGCTCGCCCGCAAGGACGCTCTGCTGTCCGTTCGCCTCTCGCATGATGGGCATTGAGGCTGTCGCGATGGTGAGTCGTGCGTCGCGAATCGCGCGGAGGCGACTGAAGCACTGCGATCACATGATCGCAGCTGAGGGAATTCCAGAAGGGCGCACGATGCGACGAATAAGGAGCATCACGTCTGTGCGCGCCGCCGAGATGTGAGGCGGCAGGAATTCCGCTCGGTTAAGCCCGGAAGGGTCGTTCTGAGAGGTGGGGAGCAGCGTGCGCACGACGGCGGCAGTCATTGCTTACGCGCGGTCGAGTCATAGCGCTGAGCCGGCAGGACTCACCATTTCAGTATCCATTTCATCATGGCGACACCGAGCGCTTCGCCCAGCCGCGATAGGAATAATGAAATACAAACAGGGCCGGCAGGCCATGTGTCGCGAATTGCCAAAGTTCGGGAACCGTACTTGCTGAAGTGAGACGCTCGGCTTGCGGACACCGAGCACTGTCCGATGTTCCGCTTGAGCGATGCTTGGAGCGGAACGAGTTGCGCAGGTGAGGCGATCGAAGCTTAGTACGGTCGAACGTCGGCAGTTGAGCAGCACGGGGCCTGCTGGCCCTCGTCACGCTCCGTGGCACTTTTTATATTTCTTGCCGCTGCCGCAGGGGCACGGATCGTTGCGGCCGACTTTATCGGCTTGGCGCTGAACGGTTGGCGAAGCGGCGGGCTCTTCACCGCGGTTGAGAATCATGCGGGGGGGAGGCGCTGCGACGGGAGGCGGCGGGGGCTCTTCGCCTTTGACCGCCTGAACTCGGAACAGGCGGTCCAGGGCATCGGATTTGATCCGATCCATCATGCTCGAAAACATGTCAAAACCTTCGCGCTTGTATTCGATCAGCGGGTCCTTTTGGCCATAGCCCCGCAGGCCGATTCCGTCACGAAGATGATCCATGCCGAGGAGATGGTCCTTCCAATGGTGGTCGATTACCTGGAGGAGCATGAGTTTTTCGAGATAGCGCATGAGATCGGAACTCAATTCTTGTTCCTTCCGCTCATAGGCGTGCGCCATGTGCGCGCGGAGTTCTTCCAATAGAGCATCCCGGCCCAGATCCTTGAGGTGGTCGGTCGAGTTGTTGTGCGCCTCCAGGATATCAAGCGCGAATTGCCCCTGGAGCGCTTCCACCAATCCGCTGTAATCCCACTCCTCCGGATACTGATCGGCGGGACAATAGGTATCCACGAAGGAGGTGATGACTTCCTTAATCATGTCGTGCACGTCTTCCCGAATGTTCTCCCCGGCCAGCACGGCATGCCGGTGCTGGTAGATGACTTCGCGCTGTTTGTTCATGACATCGTCGTATTCGAGGAGTTGCTTGCGAATCTCGAAATTGTGCGCCTCGACTTTCTTTTGCGCATTGGCGATGGCCCGGGTGACCATCCCGTGCTCGATCGGCACCCCTTCTTCCATGCCGAGCTTCAACATGAGTTGAGAGACTCGTTCGGACGCGAAAATGCGCATCAGGTCGTCTTCCAGCGACAAATAAAAACGCGAGGATCCCGGGTCGCCTTGCCGGCCGGCCCGTCCCCGGAGTTGGTTGTCGATGCGCCGGCTTTCATGTCGTTCAGTGCCGAGTATATGGAGCCCGCCCGCCGCCATGACTTCCTGCTTGTCTTTTTCGCATTCGCTTTTGATTTGTTCGTAAATTTCCAGCTTCCGGGCCTCCGGAAGCGCCTCATCCTGGTACAGCACGCGTTTGAAAAGAAAATCCGCATTGCCGCCGAGGAGAATGTCGGTGCCGCGCCCCGCCATATTCGTGGCGATGGTCACGGCGCCCTTTCGCCCCGCCTGCGCGATGATTTCCGCTTCCTTTTCGTGGTATTTGGCGTTCAACACGTTGTGCTTGATGCCCTGCCGGCTGAGATATCCCGCTAATCGTTCGGACTTTTCAATTGAAATCGTGCCGACCAGGACGGGCTGCCCCCGCTGATGGCAGTCCTTGATTTCTTCGACGATCGCATTGAACTTCTCTTTTTCCGTGCGATAGACCACATCGGCGTAATCTTTGCGGATCATGCTTCGATTCGTCGGGACCACGTTCACATCGAGATTGTAGATCTTGGCGAATTCTCCCGCCTCGGTGTCCGCGGTTCCCGTCATGCCGGCGAGTTTCTTGTACATGCGAAAATAATTCTGGAAAGTGACCGAGGCCAATGTCTGATTCTCATTGGCGATCTTCACCCCTTCTTTCGCTTCGACCGCTTGGTGCAACCCGTCGCTCCAGCGCCGTCCGGGCATGAGGCGGCCGGTGAACTCATCGACGATGATGACTTCGCCGTCTTTCACCACATAATCGACATCCCGCTTATACAGCGCGTAGGCTTGCAGGGCCTTGACCACATGATGGACCAAGTCCATGTGCTTGATGTCGTAAAGATTGTCCACGCCCAACAGCTTTTCGACCCGGTTGTTCCCCTCCTCCGTCAGCGAGGCGGTCTTCGTTTTCTCTTCAATGGTGTAGTCCTGCTCCATTTTGAGCTGGGGAATGATCGCGTTAATCCGGTAGTACAGGTCGGTGGACTGATCGGTCGGCCCCGAAATAATCAAGGGCGTCCGCGCTTCATCGATCAGAATGCTGTCCACTTCGTCGACGATGGCAAAGTTCAGTTGTCGCTGCACGCACTGGTTCAGATCGCTGACGATGAGATTGTCGCGCAGGTAGTCGAATCCATATTCATTGTTGGTGCCGTAGGTGAGGTCGGCGCGATAGGCTTCCGGCCGCGTGCAAGGCCGAAGGTATTGCAGCCGTTTGTCGGCCGCATCGAATGCCGGATCGAAGAAAAACGAGGCGTCGTGCTGGATGACCCCGACCGACAGGCCGAGCGCATGATACAGGGGCCCCATCCACTGCGCGTCGCGCTTCGCGAGGTAATCGTTGACCGTCACAAGATGGGCGCCCTTCCCTTCGAGGGCATTGAGATACAGCGCCAGAGTGGCAACCAGCGTCTTGCCTTCGCCGGTCTTCATTTCCGCGATGCGCCCCTTGTGCAGAATCATGCCGCCGATCAATTGCACGTCGAAGTGGCGCATGCTCAGAACACGGCGCGAGGCTTCGCGGCAGACGGCAAAGGCCTCCGGGAGGAGATCATCCAGCAATTCCCCCCCATCGAGACGCTTGCGGAATTCTTGGGTTTTATCGGCAAGTGCGTGATCGGAAAGGGGAGTCAGGCCGGATTCGAGGCTGTTGATTTTTTCAACGATCGGCCGGAGCGCTTTGATCTCGCGATCATTCTTGCTGCCGAAAATAAAATTGAGTGTTTGCGTCAGCATAGGGATTTATTTCATGGGGAAGCTATGGAAACATTGAACACCAGTGTGGCAGTATACAGCAAATCCGACATGAATCCTACAGAAACAGCGACAGCTCGCGACACGTCCCGGCCAGTTCCGCCCCACGAACGGCCTTACCAACATAATCGCTTTTTGATTGCCCGACATGGTAGAAACACGTCTGGTCCAGTCTCCATAATCGAGTTCTCGCCCTTTACCCGGTGAAGAATTCTACACGTGCGGTGCCGGCCGATTGTGAGCCGGCTACTGTGGCATTGCTCAAACTGGTGATGCCGGACGGCATCCAATATTATTATGGACGTCGCAGTCGAAGAAAAAAAGGTAAGCGCATGTTGAGTTCGGACCTGGGAAGCGGCCGTCCCCTCACGCTGCCGCACATCAGAATCCGGCCATCCAGAGGATGGCTGCATTTGGATTTGCCGGCGCTGTGGCAGTATCGCGAGCTGATCTACATCCTGGTGTGGCGGGATGTGAAGGTGCGCTACAAACAAACCATCCTGGGCGCGAGCTGGGCCATGTTCCAGCCGCTTGCGACCATGCTCATATTTACCGCGGTCTTCAGCTACGCGGGGAAGATTGCTTCTGACGGAATTCCGTACCCGATCTTTCTCTACGCCGGGTTATTGCCGTGGTTCTATATGTCGCAGGCATTAGGCCGGAGCGCGACCAGCTTGGTGGGCGAGGCGCCATTGATCAGCAAGGTCTATTTCCCCCGCTTGATTCTGCCGTTGTCCGCTACGATCGCCCCACTGCTTGACCTTCTGTTGGCCTCCATCGTGTTTCTGGGTTTGATGATGTGGTTCGGCGTGATTCCCTCGTGGCGAATGGTTACGGTCCCCATTTTTGGAGGCTTGGCCTTTCTGATTGCGTTATCGGGAGGGGTGTGGCTCTCCGCCATGAACGTGAAATACCGTGATGTCGGGCATGTGATTCCCATGTTCATCCAATTGTGGATGTTCGTGTCCCCGATCATTTATCCGGTAAGCGCGGTTCCCGAATCCTGGCGTCCCCTGTATGCCTTGAATCCGGTCGTGTGCGTCATTCAAGGATTCCGCTGGGCCTTACTGCCGGACTTTGAGGTGGATTTTTCCGTCTTTGTGCCGAGCCTCGCCATTGTCACCATGGTCTTTCTCGGCGGCCTGGTCTATTTCCGTTCGATGGAGCGCACGTTCGCGGATGTCATTTAGAAACGGAAACAGGGTCATCATCGTCGACCGGCTGTCGAAACAGTATTGGCGCGGCGGACACGCGGTCCGGCATAACACACTGCGTGACCAGATCATGCACCGCCTGAAGAGCCTGGGGAATGGTCGAGGCGCGCCGGCCGCTCCGTTTTGGGCGCTGCAGGATGTGTCGTTCGAAGTCAAACATGGAGAAGTGCTCGGCATCATCGGCCACAATGGAGCCGGGAAGAGCACATTGTTGAAGATTCTGTCGAGGATCACCGATCCCACTGACGGCAAGGCGGACATTTACGGGCGGGTCAGCTCGCTGCTCGAAGTGGGGACGGGATTTCATTCCGAATTGACCGGCCGAGAGAACATCTTTTTGAATGCCGCCATGCTGGGGATGCGGCGTATTGAAGTGCAAAGCAAATTCGATGAGATCGTCGATTTTTCCGGGGTCGGCTCGTTCATCGATACCCCGGTGAAGCGGTATTCAAGCGGCATGTATGTCCGCCTCGCGTTTGCCGTTGCCGCCCATCTGGAGCCGGAGATCCTCATTGTCGATGAAGTGCTGGCGGTGGGGGATGCGAGCTTTCAACAGAAATGCCTGGGGAAGATGGAGGAAGTCAGCCGTAGCGGGCGGACGGTCTTGATTGTGACGCACAACATGACGGTGATCGAAAATCTCTGCGAGCGGGCGATTCTTCTGGAAAAGGGCCGGATAGCCATGGAGGGGGACGCGCGTGAGGTCGTTCAAGGTTACGCCGATACCTTAACGGCGCTGGCCGGCACCACTATCACGGAGAGGATGGATCGAGCCGGTTTGGGGGAAATCATTGCGACCCATATCGAGGTGCTTGACGAGGATCGCCGCCCTTTGGCCGCAGCCATCACGGGACGGGATATGATCTTCCGCATGTACTACCGGTGTCTGATCGATCGGGAGTTCCGGCACTGCCGAGCGAGTTTGTCCGTCAACGGGCGAAAGGGGCAGGACTTGTTCGTG
>DASSBQ010000133.1:0-7659 GCA_035698625.1 Nitrospiraceae bacterium | reverse complement strand
GCATGGGGATATGTTCAAACGCTATCGGTTTACGCAGCCGAAGGGTTTTCTTCTCCATGGCCCGCCCGGCTGCGGCAAGACGCTGATCGGTCAGGCTGCCGCTGCGAGCTTGTCTCAGTTGGTGATGCAGGAGACTCGCGCCGAACCGCAGACCGAGGCAACCGGCAAACCTCCCGTGTCGAGCGGCGCATTTTTTCATGTGAAGGGGCCGGAAATCCTGAACATGTGGGTGGGTGAATCGGAGCGGATCGTGCGGGATCTTTTTGCCAAAGCCAGGGCACGCCGGCGCGAAGGGGCGCTGCCGTTCATCTTCATCGATGAAGCGGAGTCGATCTTGGGCACCAGACGCTCGATGCGGTCCTTCAATATCAACAATACGTTGGTGCCGATGTTCTGTGCCGAAATGGATGGGATCGATTCGCTCCGGGATGTGGTCATCATCCTGGCTTCTAATCGGCCCGATCTCATTGACCCGGCCGTCCTGCGACCCGGCCGCATCGATCGAAAGATCAAGGTGGCTCGTCCCGATCGTGGAGCAGCCGCCGAGATCCTGAAGGTTTACTTGACGGAGGACCTCCCCTACGATTCTTCGCTTGTTGATGCACAGGGCGGAGATTCTGTTGCCGTTCGCAACCTGTTAGTCGAGCAGATCGTCGCCCAACTCTTTTCACGAAACGATGCGAATCGGTTGTTGGGCGTCCGCCTGCGCAGCGGCCATACGAAAGTGTTGTATCGAGGCGACATGGTCAGTGGGGCGATTTTGGCGGCCATCGTCCGGCGCGCAAAGGAAAAGGCGATTGACAGATCCCTCCAGGGCGGCGTTTCCGATCCCGGCATCCGGGCCGACGACCTGGTGGGTGCTGTTCATGACGAGTATCGCGAGGGTGAAGTGCTGCCTCCCGATGATGCCGCCGAAGAATGGTTGAAGTTGCTGGACCACCATCCGGAACAGGTCGTGGGAATTTCTTCTTTCCGGCGCGGGCGACAGTCGGAGGAACGATTAGTCGGGCAAATCATCTAGCTCGGCGGTTCCGCCGATCTGCTCCATGAGTCTGTGGACGGGGAGCATGGTAGGGTTATGAGTCTGTTTGGCCTCGAAACGGAATATGGCATTACGCGGAGTGACTTGGATTCCGTCGATCCGGTAGTGGAATCGATGGAATTGGTCCGCGCTCATCTGACGGCTGCATTCGAACGACGTTGGGACTATGGCGGCGAGGATCCGCATGAAGATGCGCGCGGATTTCGGGTCACGGGACTGCAACAGGACAAGGAAGAGGATCAATTCGCCGAGGTGGACGCGCATCGGCCGTTCTCTTTTCATGAAATGAAAAGCGACTTGGTGCTGCCCAATGGTGCGCGTTTCTACAATGATCATACACATCCGGAGTATTCGACTCCCGAATGTCGAACCTTGCGGGATTTGGTGGCGCATGATCGGGCAGGGGAGCGTCTGCTCTTCCGGGCGGCACAGCGTCGAAATCTGGCGCTGGGTGGCCCTTACGTGCATCTGTATAAAAACAATACAGATTTTCATGGGCACAGTTATGGGTGTCACGATAACTATCTCATGCCTCGCTCGGTGCCCTTCGACGCGCTGGCGTCCGGCTTGATTCCGTTTCTCGTGACCCGGCAGGTATTTGCGGGGGCAGGGAAATTGGGCGTGGAAGCCCAGGAGGCCGGATTCGAGCCGGGCCTGTACCAATTGTCGCAGCGGGCGGATTTCATCGAGATTCCGATGAGCGTCGACACGATGCACAATCGCCCGATTCTCAACACCCGCGACGAGCCGCATGCCGATCGTCGGCAATACCGCCGACTGCATCTCATCATTGGAGATGCCAACATGTGCGAGTATGCTACCGCGTTGAAGGTCGGCACGACGCGGCTCGTTCTCGATTTAATCGAACGGGGACAGGCGCCGACTGTGATTTTGGAGGATCCGGTCGCGGCTGTGAAGATGATTTCGCGCGATTCTACATTAAAGGGGCGCATCCGTTTGCGGGACGGGCAGACCATGTCGGCGCTCGAACTGCAGCGGCTTTATTATGAGGCGGCGCGGCGGCGACTCGGTCCCGGAGAAGGCGACACCCAATGGATCTTGCATGAGTGGGACCAGGTGCTTCGCTTTCTGGACGAGGACCGGTCGCAACTGATTGGGCGAGTCGATTGGGTCACAAAGTTCTGGCTGCTCACAACGTTTGCCGAGTCCGAAAAGGTGAGCTGGGACGATCCCTGGTTGACCAGTCTGGATCTCGAGTATCACAATCTTGATCCGGACCGAGGGCTGTTTCTCGGCCTCGAAGCCGATGGGCGCGCAAGGAGATTGACCGCCGAAACGGATATTGAGACGGCCATGGCGGCGGGTCCAAGCGATACACGCGGCGGCATTCGAGGGCTTTGCATCCGGCGTTTTCCGGATCATATCAAATCGGTGCAATGGGAACGGATCCAGTTTAATGGCGGCATGTTGCCCAGGACTTTGGAGATGACCGATTTGTTCGAGCCGGAACGGGTAAAAGCGCTGGCCGGCATTTTATGCGCGGCCGCCACGCCGTCCGAGGCCCTGGATCGATGGAACAACATGAAAGGACGATGACCTATGAGTCAGACAATCACATTGGAACGTAGAGAAGCGCCGTTCGATCCCATCACTCGCCCGTCCGTTCCGAAAGAGGAGACGGGTCCGAAGCGTCCAGAAACGGGCTCGCCTGACAAGGATAATCTTCTGAAACGGATGCGGAAGGTGGATCCGAAGCAAGCCGAGCGGTATCGGCAACGAACAGGACAGTAGCTCGGAATTGTGGAATGCCGGGTCCTGAGTCGGTTTGGAATATCTGATTCATCGCGAAACGGCTCCTGACTCCTACTTCATGGTTCAAACACAGGACTGGGGGCACGGGTATGGGGATGCAGGGCGACTTCCTTCAATTGCTCAAAGAGCAAGGGTATCAATTCGGGCGCGTCCAAGCCGGCGATGCCGCCGGCCTGTCTCCGTCCGACATCACGCTCGGCACCACAATTCTGGCCATGAGATATGAACATGGCGTGCTGGTGGCCGGCGACCGCCGGGCTACGGCCGGCAACATGGTCATGTATGATCGCACCGATAAGGTTCTCGAAATCGATCGATACAGTGTGATGGCCATTGCAGGAGTGCCCGCCACCGCCTATGAGATGGTGCGCGTGCTCGAGCATTCATTCAAGTATTACCGGCGGACGCAATTGCAGGAGCTCAGTTTCGAAGGAAAATTGCGGGCCGTGTCCAAACTGCTCAAGGACAATGTCGCTGCGGCATTGGCGGGAACCGGGGCCGTGGCTCCGATCTTCGCCGGATACGATCTCGACCAAGAGGCGGCGAAGATTTTCTTCTACGACATTCTTGGCGCCGAGTTTGAGGGAGTCGAATATGCCGTATCGGGGTCCGGATCGCCGGTCATACGAGGCATTTTACATTACCTCAATACGTGGGGGTCTAAACCGCTCAGTGTTCAAACCGCCGATGAAGCGACTGCGCAGGCGCTCAGGCTCCTCACCAGTGCGGCGGAGTTCGACTCGGCAACGGGCGGCATCAATCATGAAGCCAACCTGTATCCGGTGGTCAAACTGATTACGCGGGAGGGTGTGACGAAAGTTCAAGACGAACGGCTGAAACTGCTGTTCGAGGAGCAGGTGACTCGCCATGTATGAAGAACCCTATCGATGGGTCGAAGCGGTTGGTAACCGACGTCACTATCTCGATGAACAGTTCCGCAAGGGAAGTCCTGTCGTGGCGGTCTCCTATGCAGATGGCATTGTGCTGCTCACTTTCAGTCGAGGAACGCAAAAGCTTTATGAGATTTATGACCGGCTGGCTTTCGCCGGGATGGGGCATCCGGCTGATCTCGAGAAACTCCGATTTAGTCTGTTGGAAATGGCTCATGTGGAAGGATTCAACCGCTCGCCGTCGGATGTGACCGGGGCCAGGTTGCTGAAGAACGGGTTGGCGCCGATCATCAAGCAGGCCTTCGAGGAGATTTACAAGGCGCCGTTCATCGTCAAGATTCTGTTGGCCGAGCTAGGCGTGAAAGCCGGGCGTGACGCATTCCTCACGATCAATTACGATGGAACGTTCGAAGAAAGTACGGGCTGGGCGCTGGTGGCTGCCTCGGATTTCGCGCGATCCTCCATGCACCAGTTCCTCAAGCAGGAAGCCGATCTTCAACAGGCGTCGCTTGCGCAAGCCGTATCCAGCTCTCTTTTGGCTTGGGCCATCGGGTCGCTTGCCCAGCGGGATGAGGAGCAGGAACCTGCCATGGCCGAGCAGTCCTCTGTCTCACAGTCTGATTCAAGGACGCCTGCCGTGGTGCCGGACCGCTCCGCTCTGCTGGAGCATTTGCGTACGATCAGGACGGAGATGTCCCTGGAATGCGTGATTCTGGGACATGCTGTGCCCGGCTCTTCAAAATACCGTGAGCTCAAGTCCGGAGAACTCGCCGGGTTGCTGCCCCCTGACCTCCATCCTGCCGTCAGGATATGACATGCTGAATCGGATCTTCGGTCTGGAAACCGAGTACGGGCTGCTCATCAATGAAGACCGGCCGGAGCATTCGCCATCCTCCTTGGCGCATCGACTGCGCGACCATATTTTTCATGTGCAGCGGCGCGGCGTCCTCGATCGTCATCATCGCGGGCACGATGAGCCGCCGGGAAACGGGGGATTCCTGACGAATGCGGGACGGATTTATCTCGATATGGGGCACCTCGAATATGCTTCTCCCGAGTGCGCGACATTGGTAGACCTCGTCGCCTCAGACCGGGCGGGCGATCGCATCCTGCAGGGCGCCTTGGAAGACCTCGGCGTTGCGGAGAGCGTATATCTGATCAAGAATAATGTCGACCATGAGACGGACGCGACATTCGGGTCCCATGAGAATTACCTGGTGTCACGAAGGTTTCCCTTTTCGCGCCGCGGGCTCGCCCCCTTGGTTTCGTTCCTCGTCACCAGGCAGATTTTTACCGGCGCCGGGCGTGTGGGAGTCGCGAGCGATCCGAATGAGTGGGTGCAGGTCGGCGGCTTGATTCTTCATCGGCCGGGACTGCGCGATGCGCCGGATCGGACGCGTCTGCCTTTCCAGCTTTCGCAACGGGCGGACTTCATCGTTAATGATTTTTTCGAATGGGTGCAGCATAACCGCTCCATCGTCAATACGCGTGATGAACCGCTTGCCGATCCCAACCAATTTCGCCGCATTCACCTGCTATGCGGCGATTCCAACATGGCGGAGTATGCCACGGCCTTGAAAATGGGGACGACCGGGCTCGTATTGCAACTCATCGAGGAGGGTCATGCGCCCGAAGGGTTGGCGCTGAGCGAACCGGTCGAAACACTGCGAGAAGTGTCGCGCGATCCGGAGCGGAAATGGCTCGTAAGTCTGGAGTCGGGAAAGAGCGTTTCGGCGATCGATGTTCAGACCGCCTTTCTCGAAGCCGCACGGCGGCATTATCGAGGGCAGGATGAAGAAACGGATTGGGTTCTTCAGGAATGGGACTCCGTCCTGCATGACCTGACGGGCGACTATACGAAGCTGGTCGGACGAGTGGATTGGGCATCCAAACTCTGGTTGCTTGAAACCTTCAGGGCGGCGGAGAAGGAGCTGTCATGGGATGATCCGGCCCTGAAAAGCCTGGATCTCGAGTATCATAATCTTGATCCGCAACGGGGGCTCTATTTCGGTCTTGAAGAGGAAGGCCGGGCCGTTCGTTTGACGACCGGCAAGGCGGTCGAACTGGCGCAGACGAGTCCGCCGAGAAATACCCGCGCGTTCGGCCGAGGAGAACTTGTGCGTCATTTGCTCGGCAACGGGTCGAAATCGCCTGCGCGGCAAGATGAGGAGCGGCTCCCTCCCTACATTATCAATTGGTCCGTGTTTCAGATCCGGGGAGGCGAGCCGTTCCCCATGCCGGATCCTTTTAAGACCTATGTTGCCGAGGTACGGCGCCATATCGCCGAATCCCTTCAGGGCGACGGCCTCAGAAGCCGGACACAAGAGTCCTAAGGGCGCGCTTCGGGACATCGAATGAAAATCGCAATTGAACGGCCATGTATTTTTGGACCAATCCCGCCCGGTCGAGCGGACGATCCTCTTCCCGGTAGAAGGCCAGCTCGGTATCCCGCCATCGCACCGCGATTCCGATAATCCAATCCAATTCCGTCGGATTCAGCGTATTGCGAGCCTCGCGATCCGTGAAAAAATTGACATCGCCGTAGAGCACGAGCCGGTTCTTGTATAGATCGAGGTCCGCGTGGCCGACATAGCGGTATAGCGCGCGGCCTGTGTTGTCCGGGCGGGCGAAGTAACCGCTATTGTGAAACAGCCAGCCCCCGCCGGCATAGGCCGTGAGATTCTGATGTGGAAAGACGCGCCGCCACCAGGCAAGATCCTGGATGGCCTGAAACCGCCCGGTGATTAAGGCATCCGCATAGGCTTGCTTGATCCCGCTGCGGTCAATCGGAGCGTCCCGTTCATACTGGAGCCGCCAACTGAATCGATCAATCAGGCCGGTACAGGCGACCGTGCTGTCCCATTCGGAAAGGGTAATCCAGCCCTCGGTGCGGTCCGAAAAAAAGTTCTGGTCGGTATAAAACGTCAAGTACTGCTCATACAAATCAGTCTCGAGGTGAAGCATGTGCCGCATTCCGACCAGGCCTGTATTGTCGGGTCTGGCGGCAAATGTCGGATTGTCAACAAATGCGCCGGTTAGGAGGTAGCCGCCGAACAGCGTTTCCTCGTCCTGGCGCTCGTCTTTGTCGCCCTTGTCCATCGACGGCAGGGGGCGGCCATATTTTTCCAGGGCATAGGCGGGAACGGAATCCAAATACGTCGAGCCGGCGGCATGCCATAAGAGCAACCACAAAGCGAGACGCGCGGTAAGTCGGTGGATCGTCATCAACATGTCGTAGCATTCAGGATCACGGTCTTGATGGGGCGTTCACGCGATATGGTCGACCGTGAGGAAGAGGAACACCGATACAGGTTCTCTCGGTCTGGTCGGCATGGATCATTCCACTGCCTGGCGCGAGGCGACAGGTGAGGCTTCGTCATGGCAAGCCGCAGTTGGAAAGGATGTCCTCGCAATCATCGGAGGAATCGACGAAGTCGGGAACAAACCGATAATGAACGGCTTCCACTCGATCGTTTTTTACCATGACCGAAACCCAACAGCCGTGATGAACGCCGGGCGAACTGCCTTTAGAAGCGGTGCCGGATTCTTCCAATATCGACGCCTTGCGAAAGTAACGAAGTTCCGTCACAGGGCCGTCCTGGATCTCGTGAATCGGCGGACCTGCACATGACAATATCTCAGCTCTCGTTTTCCCCCGCATGGCCGCCTGCGACGGATAGCCTTCCGTGCTTAATGGTGGCGCGATGCAGCCGGGTGCGGACAGAATCTGTACAACAGCGCCGCACAGCAGAGCGAGGTGGAAGCGGGTTATCAACGAGTATGTCTCCGTCCGGATTCGTTAACACAGGGTCGTGAGAAAGACAACTTCGTTCGCCATCCTCTCCTCGTTCAGGAGGGGTCGATTAGGGTCTGTCATCTACGGTATTACAATAAGGCCATTGTTTTGTTTGACATTTGTGCTTCGATTTATTAAGTATGTCGTCATCACTTCCT
>DASSBQ010000132.1:0-7762 GCA_035698625.1 Nitrospiraceae bacterium | reverse complement strand
GCCGATGATCGTGAGCGACTTCGGGAGCTGCTTGAGCGCGAGAAGACCGTCGGTATCGATGATCGTGGAGTCGTCGAAGGGGATATGCGCGGGGCGCGCGGGCGTCGTGCCGGCCGCGATGACGATATAATCGGCCGTATGCTCGGAAATCTCATGGGCGCCATGGACCGAAAGCTGATGCGGGTCGAGAAAACTGGCCGTGCCGGTCAGCAACTGAACATTGTTTCGGGCCATTTGGTTATGGATGATCTCAACTTCACGCTTGATCACGTAATTGGCGCGAAAGATGAGGTCTTCCATCGTGACATCCTGCTTCACGCGATAACTTGTCCCGTAAAGACTGCGCTGATGGAAGCCCGACAGGTAGAGGACCGCTTCGCGGAGTGACTTGCTGGGGATCGTGCCGGTATTGGTGCAGACTCCCCCGACGACTTCCTTGCGTTCGGTGATTCCCACGGCTTTGCCGAGCTTGGCGGCCTGGATAGCGGCTTTCTGCCCGGCCGGGCCCGTGCCGATCACAAGCATGTCGAAATGCGCCATGATGATCTCGCCGCGGAAACTGACGGTGCACGGCCTGCGCATCGAAACTCGATGGCGGTCGCAACCACCGCGGCTCCATCTACCTTGATCCGTGGATGTAAGACGTGTATGGCCGACTCAGCTGGCCGTCACCAGCTTGCGCGCGAACCTGAAGGCCTCTTCCATATCCGGCAATTGCGCAAGCTCGGGCGTCACCTGAAGATAGCGGACGACGTTGTCCTTATCCACTACCAAAACGGCCCGCGTGAGAAGATGCGGGTCCTTCAAGAATAGCCCGTGCGCCTTTCCAAAATCGACCCCGCGATAGTCGGAGAGGAAGGTGACATTGCGAATCTTGGCTTCTTCAGAGAAACGCTTTTGCGCAAACGGTGTGTCGACGCTGATCGTGATCAGTTCCACCATCTTGTCCAAGCCCTTGTTCTTCTCGGACAGATAATGTGTTTGCTGCTCGCATACTTTAGTGTCGAGCGACGGCACCACGCTGATGATCCGAACTTTTCCTTTGCCCTTCGTATCCGTGACGCCGGTTAAGGAGAGGTCCGTTTGTACCAGTTTGACGTCCCGAAGCGGTTCGCCGACCTTGATGGCCGTGCCTGACAACATGAGCGGCTTGCCTTGAAACAGCACATTGTTGCCATCTCCCGGTTTCGCGCTGCCGTCTGCGACGGGAAGCGTCTTGTATGAAAAGTCCGGTCCCATCAATTCGGTCGTGCTGCAGCCGGCGGCCGCGATCAGCAAAAGAATCGCCGGCATGGCCGGGATCGATACGAAGTTGCGAGGATGCATGATGGCCTCCAGAGTGATCATCTCCATGAATCAGAACACAAATGCCGCCCAAACGTGAGACAGTTTATGTACCGGCTTCCATACTAAGTCAAGGTTCGAGAAATCTCAGCAGCAGTTGATTCACCAATCTCGGCTGCTCCCACTGCGGAATATGGCCGGCATTCGGAATCAGATGCAAGACCGAATGAGGGATCAAGCCGCGCAACTCCTCCCCAACGCGCGCGGGAAACAGCCGGTCGTTCTCACCCCACATGATCAACGTCGGGCGCGTGATGGTATGGAGCCGAGTGGCAAACTCCGATTCCCATTCAGGCAGATGATCCCGAAGCGACATGAGAGGCCGCATGAGCCCAGGCTGGCGACGGTTTCTATTGGAGCGTTCGATTACCGCCGGCGTCAAAAGGCTATGATCAAAGACGATCTCCTCGAGGACTTTTTCGGTTGCATTCGAGCCGAAAAGCCGGTTGCCCAATTCGATCAGCCAGACCGGCATCCGAGTCTCGACGGCGCGTTTCATGAGTGGGCTGGCCAGCTTGGCCTCGATCCCCGGCGGCAAGCCGCTGATGAGCACCAGGCGATCCACGCGCTCCGGATACGCGAGCGCAAAGGCGATGGCCAAGCCGGCCCCCATGGAGTTGCCGACCAGGCTCGCTCGTTCAATACCCAGCGCGTCGAGGAAGCCGCGCAAAGAGTCGACCAACCGGTCCGGTCGGTAGTCGATGGCCGGTTTATCCGAGAGTCCGGATCCGAGTAGATCCAGCGTGATCAGCCGGTGGCGGGCCGACAAGTCCGCTTGTTGATATTCCCACTGCCACATGGATCCACCGAATCCATGCAGGAGCACGATAGGAGGTCCTTGACCCTCGTCCAGATAGGCGAGCCGGTGTCCCTGGATCGTGACGATATGAATGGGAAGCCGTTGAATCTGGTCAAACCAGGGAGGGATGTCACGCGACGAAGAGCAGCCGGCCATGAGCCCCCACGTAACGAGTATGAGACTGATGGAAGGCGGCGCGGAGGGCAGGACCCGCGCGAGCGCCGTCAAGGCGCTCACGGTCTACTCCATCTGGATAAGGGTCTCGTCGGTCTTCACGTTTTCACCTTCGGAAACGAGAATCGCAACCACGCGTCCGTCCATCGGGGCAGGGACTCGGCTTTCCATCTTCATGGCTTCAATAATCAGGAGAGGATCTCCTGCCTTGACGACGCTGCCTTCGGAGGCCAATACCTTCACCACCCGCCCCGGCATGGGGGGCGCCACGTCGCCGGGTTGAGTCGGTTTCGGCCGCTTCGGTTTGGCGGCGTTTTCTGTCTCCGGCGCCTCGGGCACCCCGGCAAGGACTTCTTGAATCGGTTCGAGGGAGACTTCCTCCAGCCGCTCATTGACGCGAATGTAGTAGGGCTTGTGACCGTCCTTCTTCCGGCCGGAACCGGAGACCACGACGTGATAAGTTTCGCCGTGGACCGTAATATTGAACTCCGCCGGCGCCAGATGCAATTCATGGGCGACAGCGGGACCCTTGGGTTCCGACGGTTCGAGCGGCTCCGGCTGTAGTTCTCCACGCGCGCGCGCGTCGAAGAAATCCCGTGCAATGGCCGGAAACAGCACGAAGGACAATTGATCCTCGATTGAGGAGACGGATTCCGGCAAGTTTTTCTTGATCGGTTCCAGTTCGGGCTCCAACCGGTCGGCGGGCCGTCCCTTGATCGGGTCTTCATCGCCGATGGCGCGGTCCATGATTTCCTTATCGACCGGCCCGGGGGGGCGGCCGTACAGACCCAGGAAATAGTTTTTCGTCTCCGTCGTGATCACTTTGTACCGCTCTCCCTGCTCCCCGGTGAGGACATTCAGGGTGGCCTGCGTGCCTACGATCTGACTGGTCGGCGTCACCAACGGTGGAAATCCCATGTCTCTGCGCACGCGCGGCACTTCGTCCATGACTTCGTTCATGCGGTCCAGCGCGTTCTGCTCCGCCAATTGCGCCGCCAAATTTGACAACATGCCGCCGGGGACTTGGGATGCCAGGATTTCGGCGTCCACGCCGGTGAAATCACTCTCGAACTGGCGGTATTTTCGGCGGACCGTTCGGAAATGCTCCGTGATCGGTTCAAACTGCCGCAGGTCCAGGCCCGTGTCATAAGGCGTATTGCGCAGGGCCGCCACGACCGTTTCGGTTGGCGGATGAGATGTTCCACCTGCGAGCGGGGATACGGCGGTGTCCAGCATGTCCAAACCGCCGAGAATGGCCATGAGGGACGACATTGAGGCCATGCCCGAGGTGTAATGAGTATGCAGGTGAATCGGGACCTTGACCGCGGCCTTGAGCCGGCGTACGAGGTGATAGGCCTCCAGCGGCGCCAGCAGCCCCGCCATATCCTTGATGCAGAGCGTGTCGGTGCCCAAATCCTCCAGTTGCCTCGCCATAGTGACGAACCGGTCGAGATTGTGCACGGGACTGACGGTGTAACAGATCGAAGCTTCGACATGCTTGCCGCAGGATCTGACTTCGCGGATGGCGCGATCCAGATTCCGGACGTCGTTGAGCGCGTCGAAAATGCGGAAGACGTCGATGCCGTTGGCGGCCGAGCGCTCGATGAATTTTTCCAGGACGTCGTCCGCATAATGCCGGTACCCCACGAGATTTTGCCCGCGGAGCAGCATCTGCAATTTCGTATTCGGCATCGCTTCGCGCAGGGTGCGCAGCCGCTCCCACGGATCTTCCTTGAGGAACCGCAGGCAGGTATCGAACGTCGCGCCGCCCCAGACTTCCAGCGACCAGAAACCGACGGCATCCAGCCGTTGCGCGATCGGGAGCATGTCCTCGGTCCGCATGCGCGTCGCCAGCAGAGATTGGTGTCCGTCGCGCAGCGCGACGTCGGTGATGAGCAGCTTCTTGTGCGGCGCCGGCTGGATGGAGAGTTCGGGTTGCTTCGACCGGACGGTCTTTGGCTTTGATGGCACGGCGGCTCGACGGGATTTCTTGCGGTCGGACTGCGCGGATTTCTTTCGTATCGGCATGGATAAGGGCTCGTTCTGCCTTCCAAAAGTGGATGATGACTCGCGGCCGGTGTTGAGACGGGCGAGGTCAGAGTCCTTCGTAGGCGGCGATAGCAGCGGAAATTGCCAGCACCAGATCTTCCGGTTCTTCCGATTCCTCATATTGGTACAGCTCCGGATGCGTCTCCAAATACGAGGTATCGAAATGGCCGGATCGAAAGTCGGGCTCCATCATGATGTTGTTCATGAACGGGATCGTCGTCTTGACGCCCCGCAGCACATACTCCTCCAGTGAACGGCGCATGCGGCTGACGGTTTCTTCCCACGTCCGGCCCCGCACCGTCAATTTCGCGAGCAACGCGTCATAGTAGGGCGGAATCGTATAGTCCTTATACACCGCGCCGTCGATCCGCACGCCGATGCCCCCGGGCGAGAGATAGGCCGTCACGGTGCCGGTACAAGGCATGAAATTGTTCCGCGGATCCTCGGCATTGATGCGGCATTGAATGGCATGGCCCTGCAGCGTCACGTCCCGCTGGCGAATCTCCAGAGGCTTGCCGGCGGCAATGGAGATCTGATTGCGGACGATGTCGATCGCGGTGATCTGTTCGGTCACGGTATGTTCCACCTGAATGCGCGGATTCATCTCAATGAAGTAATAACGGCCCTCCTGGTCCAGGAGAAATTCCACGGTGCCGGCATTGTCGTATTCCACCGTGCGTGCGATGGTGATGGCGGCGTCGCCCATCTGGGCCCGAAGCTTCGAGGTCAGCACAAGCGAGGGCGCGATCTCGATGAGTTTCTGGTGCCGCCGCTGGATGGAGCAGTCCCGTTCGCCGAGATGGATGATATTGCCGTGTTTGTCGGCCAGGATCTGGAATTCGATGTGATGGGGGCGCTCAATGTACTTTTCGATAAAGACGCTGCCGTCGCCGAAGGCCGCCTGCGCTTCCCGGGCGGCCGTCTCCATGTTGTCCCGCAGCTCCTCATCCGATCGGACGACGCGGAGTCCGCGCCCGCCGCCCCCCGCGCTGGCCTTGATCATCACCGGATAGCCGGCTTCCCGCGCAAACGCGAGGGCTTCTTCCACATCGCCGACGCCTCCCGGCGTGCCGGGGACGATGGGGACGCCGGCTTGCTTGGCGATGTCGCGTGCCTGGACCTTGTTGCCCATGAGGCGAATCGCTTTGGGTGACGGACCGATGAAGGTGATGCCCGAGTTTTGGCACAGTTGCGCGAACTTGTCGTTTTCGGACAGGAAGCCGTATCCCGGGTGAATGGCATCGGCGCCGATTCGTTTCGCCAGGTCCACGATCTGTTTCATGTCGAGGAAGCCTTTGACCGGGCCGGGACCGACGAGGTAGGACTCGTCGGCTTTCTTGGCATAGATGGCGGTGGAATCAGCTTCGGAGTAGATCGCCGCTGTCGCGATATTGAGCTCGCGGCACCCGCGGATGATCCGCATGGCAATTTCGCCGCGATTGGCAACCAGAATCTTGCGGAACATGTGTGCGCTCGTCGGCCTGTTCGGCGGCCATTACTTCCGTGTGAGGTCCAAAAAAGATCGCGTAACCTAGCATAGGATCAAGAGAGTTGTCGAGTCTGGAGGGAAGGATGGAAGACGCGCCGGTCGGCAGAATATAGGACCAGGGGATCATTGAAACGGACCCCCTAGTCCATGGTCCATTACTTCGATTTGATGAGAAGAGGTTTCGATTGTGCGCTTCCGCCTCCGGCCACGACGATGATGAAGGACATGCCCGCCCTGACTTCGGGGACCGTTGCCTCGATGGTGCTTTCGTTCAGGAAATTGTAATCCACTTTCTCTTTGGAGGCTGCGCTGAAGGTGACGCCATGAAAACATTCTTTCGTGCCGAAATTTTCGCCCTTGATCATGACCTTCTCGCCTGGTTTCGCCTCGTCCGGTTCGACTTTGGAGATGCTCGGGCGCTTGGATCGATCGCACACGGGATCTTTTTCCACCTTGGTCTCGTCGAATCCTTTGATGGATTCCATATCGAACAGGGTGAAGCCGGTGCCCTCCACTGTTGATCCCTGATCGGCATTTTCGGCGCTCATGGCTCCGAGCGGGCCGGCGAGCAAGCCCATAACGAGGACTCCCGCCGAAAGACCATAATAAACAATGCGCATAAGACCCTCCTTTCAAGCCGCTATTTAGACTTCAACGAGGTGTAGATATCGGAGATGATTTTTTGCCCCTCGCCCGAAAGGGCGAATTCATGAAAGGCAGTGATTAAAGGATTCGATTCGTTTTTTGACAACAGCAAGACCGGGCGACGCAAACTGTACCGGCCGTCCTTCACCGTCGGCAGTTCCGGTTCGATCTTGTCGATCGGAAGGAGTCGGATTGCCACTCCGGAATTCACTGCATCCAATGCATGTCGCAATGAGAGATAGGAGACGGCGGACAGAGGCGCAAGCGTGCCCACGATGGTCTTAATGACCTTGTCGTCGCGGGCGATGACTTTCGCCGTATCCGGGATCTTTCCCGTGATGCCCAATTGTTCTTCGAATGCGTCGCGGATATTCTGATTGCGCGGCCGGTCGATCAGCATGATCTTGGTGTCGGGCCCCCCGAGATCCGACCATGTTTTCACCGCGCCGGAGAAAATCTCGCCGACCTGCTGCTTGGTGACTTCCTTTGTGAAATTGGACAGATGGACGACCACGGCGATGCCGTCCCAGGCGATCTGCGTCGCTTGGAGTTCTCCATCCGCCGCCCCGGTCACGGCGACGTGCGCTCGTCCGGCCTTCACCATGTCCACGGGTTTTGATCGTTCGTCCCACACCACGTCCACGTAGGCGCGGGGGTTGGCCTTCTCGAACGCGCGGGCGAGCGGTTCCATGGCCGTCACTTCAGGGCCATTTCCAGCGATGATGAGATTACCGGCCACTTCAGCGTGAAGCACCACGGGAACCAACACAACCATACCGAGCCATGCGGCGAGCGATGTCGAATATTTCACGCTGATACCGTTCCTTTCGAATGCGCCTCATGCCTAGTATTCTGAGGCCCGGGATAAGCATGGGCGCCCGACTTTGACCGGAAGCTATGAAGACCCCGACGGACCGTTATTGCTTCCGTCGCCGGCCGCATCCGGCGGCATGGTCATGTTCGGCGGCGGTGAGTTCCGTTTACCGGTGAGAGGCGGAAGCTTAGCGAACTTGCTCATTCGGTCGTGCAGCATATCGTAGGCTTTCATCTCTTTGAATCCCGGCTTGCGGTCTCCTTTGATGACCGCCGGTGCACAGGCCGAAATGATCCGCGTGGCGCGTTGCGCATTGCAGTGAGGACAGACGGTATCCTCCGGCCGGGCATGGACAGATTGAGTCGCTTCGAATTGTCCCTCGCATTGCCCGCAACGATATTCATAGACCGGCATAAAAAACTCCTTACTTTCACGCGGAGCGTTTCGC
>DASSBQ010000131.1:0-6671 GCA_035698625.1 Nitrospiraceae bacterium | reverse complement strand
ATCAGAAAAGTGGAGTGGGGAAATTTTTCGACGAACTTCTATATGATTGTGTCGCCCGGTGCGTTGGAGGGGGCGCCGTTTACGTATGTGGCAACCGTTCGCGTCCCGCCGCAGGAGGAAGCTTCTCTGCAACGCGCGGTCGTCGCCGCCTTTCCGAATGTGACGGCTGTGAATATCGGCGATGTCATGGACAGTTTTGCCCGTATTCTGGATCGCTTATCGGTGGCGGTGCGCGCGGTCGCGCTGTTCTGCATCCTGGCCGGGGCGTTGGTCATGGCGACCACGCTCACTGCGACACGATATCGGAGGCTGTATGAATCCGTGATTCTTAAGGCGTTGGGTGCCACCAGGGGACTGATCGCCAGGGCGTTTGCCGTGGAATATGTAATCCTGGGAGCAGTGGCCGGATGTATTGGAGTGCTGCTGGCCGGCGGCCTTTCGTGGGCGGTCCTGCGGTTTATCCTCGACTTACCGTGGTCGGTCCAGCCGCAGATCCTGCTTACCGGTCTTGGGTTGACGATTCTCCTCACGCTGCTGGTCGGATTCCTGAGTACCTTTCGCATTCTGGGACAGCGGCCTTTGGCCGTGTTGAGACACGAATAGCCGAGCCCGGCCCAAGTCTCTCTTCGGCATGATGGGAGGGGTCGCTCGCGCTAAGTGGCTGCCCGCATCCCGGCGAGAGAATCGCGTATGGCATCGAGCGTCTGCTCGCGGAATGCCACCACGATATGCAATTGCTCGAAATATTGCTGCAAGGTCTTGCCGCCCAGGTCGATCTTCTTTGAGGTGAAGAAGTTCCGGACATCTTGTTGCAGTTCCGGGGTGGTCAGGCCGACGATACCGCCGCACATGCGACGGAGGCCGTTCTTGGGAAAGGCTCGATCCATATCGTCCCAACGTTTCTTCACAAAGTCCCAGGCGAGGGATCGACCATAGACATTGTGGAGCAATGCGCTGACGATGATGGGCGCATCTTGTGTCCTGATTTCTCCATTCAGCGTCTTCTCCAACGTGCGCTTGATTAGGTTGGGCGATCTAAAGGCCGCCAGCGCATAGAGGAAACGCCGTTCTTCCTGCGGGGTGGCGGCTTTCCGGAATCGTTGGAGAAATTCTTCATACCGGGCCTCGTCGCCCGTAAAGGACAGAATCGAAACGAGCGCCGGAAGAAGATTGGGATCCACAGTGCCGGGATGGTCCAGCTCCGCGGCATAGAGTTGAGCCGCTTCGTGTTGCGTGTCTGCGTGGTTGCCCAAGGTGCCGAGGGCGCGAAGAATATCGCTGCGCAGCTCCTTCACCAAGTCGCCTTCGTTGCGTTGAGGAGCCCACCCCAGATCCCGCGCGGCTGATTCGAGCCGATCCCGCACGAATTGCTGGAGCAGCGGCCTGTCGTTCGTCGGCAAGATGCGGTCCAGCGTGGAGAACGACCCCAGCAGGACGGCCCAGACATTGTGATCCCGCTCGCCTTTGAAATGAGCCGTGAGCGATAAATATTGGGCGGGCGGCAGCATGAGCGCCAACGTCGAGGCCCACATATCATTGATGAGATTGAATCGTTCGACCGGAGTCAGTCGTGCCAATCCGTCCCGTTCGAGACGATCAAGAAGTGCGGAGCCATACCGCACCCGATAAAATCCATGCCCTCCCTCGTTCAGTATCACGGATGTCCACTGTTCGGGGAGCCGCCAGACAGTCTGGTGGCCGGTGAGAAGGAGACGCTGCGTCTCCGTCCGATCCCCGTTGAAGATCTTCAATTGAATCGGAACCTGCCATTCTTGAGCGGTCGGCTCCATCGCGGTATCGGTCGACGGCGGGGTGGAGAGATAGGAGAATCGCTGTTGGGAGATCGTAATTTCGGAGGGACCGGCAAGGTCCACGGAGATCAACGGATACCCGGGAGAAAAAACCCATCGGTCGAGCAGCCGGGGAATATCGTGATTCGCCGCGCCGGCCATCGAAACCCAGAGATCTTTCGTATCCGCGTTGCCGTACGCATGGGCCCGCAGGTATAGCCGTACTCCCTCACGAAACGTGTCCGGCCCGATATATTGTTCCAGCATGCGGAGCACGGACGCGCCTTTCTCATACGTCAGGACGTCGAACATCGCATCGGCGTCCTTTGGGGCCAATACGGGGTACTCAATGGGTCTGGTGTTGTGCAGCCCGTCCACGGATAATGCCGCGGCGCGCGACACGCCGAAAGCCGTCCACCGCTCCCATTCCGGCTTCCAACTATCCACGGCCAGCATTTCCATGAATGTGGCGAAGGCCTCATTGAGCCACAGGCCGTTCCACCAGGACATGGTCACGAGATCCCCGAACCACATGTGGGCGTTTTCATGCGCGACTACGTCCGCAACCCGTTCGCGCTCGGAACGCGTGGCCCGTTCCGTATCAACCAGCAGCGCCGTCTCGCGGAACGTGATCGCCCCGAAGTTTTCCATGGCGCCCGATGCAAAGTCCGGGATGGCGATCAAGTCGAGTTTGTCTCCCGGGTACGGAATGCCGTAGTAGTTTGAAAAGAAGGATAGAGAGTAGGCGGCGATATCCAGGCCGAAGGCGACCAAGTGTTGTTTGCCCGGCACTGTCCAGATTCGAACCGGCGTCTTGCCCACCAGAACCGGAGCGGAACCCTCCATGCGTCCGACGATCAACGCGACGAGATAAGTTGACATGGCGATGGTATCGGCGAATCGAACCAGTTTCTTCCCGGCCTTCATGTCTTCCGAGCGCACGGCAGAATTGGAGAGAGCGGTCAGTTCCGGATCAATGGCCAAGGTCACGGCGAATACCGCTTTGAAGTCGGGCTCATCCCAGCAGGGAAAGGCGCGGCGGGCATCAGTAGCTTCAAATTGTGTCGCCGCCATGGTCTGCCTGGTTCCATCGGCATCGACATAGGTGCTGCGATAGAAGCCGCGCAGCTTATCATTCAGCGTCCCATTGAAGGTGAGGGCGAGATGCCAGGTGCCGGGAATAAGAGGAGCCGGAAACCGAATCGAGCAGCGTTCCCGATCGGGCTGGAGGATGATATACCCTTCATAATGAGTCCCGGATGGTCCATCAATCGAGGCGGTGAGGATGTCCAGCTCGGCGGCATTGAGCACGACCTCCGCTGTTTCCTGTTTCACGTGCAGAGTGACGGTTTCCTGTCCGGAAAAGGTGCTGGCATGGAGATTCGGCTCTAAATGCAGCTCGTAGCGGCTCGGAGCGACATGGCGCGGCAGCCGGTATGGATTGTCGGCGACGGGGAGCGGAACATCAGTCATGGGTGGCTCTCTAGTAGCATGGGAGTAAGACAATGAGACTAAATTCGATCCCGCGAATCGGGGCATGGCGAGCGGAAGCGCAAGGAGTCCGCCACTTGCGCACACGAGTAGCGCCACGAAGCGGCGGCGCGTAACATGGCGGCAGTCCTGGCCCGAAGCATGGTGATCGGTCATGTCGCAATGAGACGGATCCCTTCGGGGCCGGCGACGATCAACAGCGTTGTCCGTCCGACGAACAACCCTGTCTCCACGACGCCGGGAATGCGATCGAGATCACGCTCTAATCGAGCAGGATCGTCGATGTTGCCAATATGGAGGTCCACGATGTAATGGCCCGCTTCAGTGCGGAACACCTGATTGTTCCGGATTCGAAGCACGGCTTCGGCGCCGGTGAGCATCTCAATCTGTCGCGCGGTGCTGCCCCAACCGAACGGAACCACTTCGATCGGCAAAGGAAATGAACGGCCCAGGACCGGTACGCACTTACTCTGGTCCACCATCACAATGAACTGCTTCGCGGCGGCCGCGACGATTTTCTCTTTCAGCAGCGCCCCGCCGCCGCCTTTGATCAGATTGAGGCGCGGGTCGGCTTGATCCGCGCCGTCCAATGCCAGGTCAATGGTCCAATCGTCCTGCGTCTCGATCAACGGAATTCCATGCCCGCGGGCCAGGTCTTCGGTTTCCCGCGACGTCGGAACACCCTGTATCTGAAGACCTTCGCGCACCCGCTGCCCCAGCAAGGCAATCATGAATTTAGCCGTGGACCCGGTGCCGAGGCCGACCACCATCCCAGGACGAACAAACTCGACGGCTTTGGCCGCGGCCTGTTGTTTGAAGGCAGCAAGCGATTCCGTTGCGCTCATGGTGTCGAGGTTTCTACCATCCGTCCGGCGACGGAAGCCGCTCCGAGCAACGCGGTCTTTGGATTCATGACGATCTTCACCGGAATGGTGGTCATCAATCGCTTGTAGCGACCTTTGTTGGTAAAGGCTCTCATGAATGTCCCGTCCTGGAGTTTTTGGAGAAGCTTGGGCGCGATACCGCCCGCCACATAGACCCCGTCGAGCGTCATGGCTTTCAGCGCCAGATTCCCCGCCTCGGCGCCATAAATGGATGCGAATAATTCCAGGGCTTGCTTGGCGATCTCGGCCTCGCCTTTCAATCCCGCTTGGGCGATGGTCGCCGCGGGATCTTCGACCTTGATCTTCTCGGCCAGCCATGTCGGCTCATTCTTTTTGGTGTCGCGCAAATATTCGTAGATCGCATGGAGCCCGGGTCCGGATAGGACGCGTTCATAGCTGACATGAAGGTAACTGCCACGGAGATGCCGGAGCAGCTCGATCTCGTTGTCGCTGTTGGGTGCGAAGTCCGTATGCCCTCCTTCCGACGGCATCGGGTGATAACGCGCGCCATCCCAAAACAAAATGGACTCACCGAGGCCGGTTCCTGCGGCGATCAAAGCGATCGCCTGTCTCTTCTTCGGCGGAGCGCCCGCGTTCAGGGCGACCACCTCATCACTTCGTAGAAGGAGAAGACCATAGGCCGTGGCTTCTAGGTCATTCAGAAGTCGAACGTTGGCAATATTGAAGCGTTTCCCGATTTCCGCCCCGTCTATGAGCCAGGGCAGATTCGTGGTGCGGGAACGGTTGTCGACGACGGGTCCCGCTACTCCGATACAGGCCGCGTCGATAACCAGAGGAACCGTTTCCACGGTTTTTGAGGACGGGTCAGGCTCATGCTCATCGGATTGGGCGGGCTCCTCAAGTAATTCCGCCGGCGCGGCGGCCGGCCGGTTCAAAAACTCGTCCAGGATATCCTCCAGCGACTGATAGTCGGCGCTATGAAAGCTCTCTTCGCGAACGGGTTCGACCCGCTCTGTCGTCCATTCAAACAGGGCGAGATTAGTTTTGGTTCCCCCGATATCTCCTGCCAGAATCATTTATTCCTCACGCCACGAGACATGCTGTTTGGAGGTGGTTAGTTCGGATGCTGCTTCGGAATCAAGAAACCAGAGGAGCCGCCCGTGGCTCGGGCGCACGAGCGACGCTGGATACGCCTGCACTCCAGAGGATGAAGGTTCGAGCACTTCCCGGACTATGCGGGCCTTCCCGGTCCCCGAAACGAGAAACAGCACCATATCGGCATGGTTGATCACATCCAGGGTAATGGTGAGTCTCTGCCGGACGCCGTTGGGCGCGAGGCCCGGTGTCACCCACTTGTCCCGTTCTTTCAGTGCGGCGGTGCCGGGGAAAAGTGAGGCGGTGTGGCCGTCCGGACCGAGACCGAGCAAGACGAGATCATATCGAGGCCATTCCTGGGCCGAAATTTCGAGCGTCCGGCGCATGGTGGCCTCATATTCATGGGCTGCGATTTCCGGCTCGAGTTCGCCTTTCATGCGAAAAATTCGAACCTCCGGCACCTTTAACGGAAGAAACAGCGATGTCTGAGCCATTTGAAAGTTGCTGTCCGAATGCGTGGGTGGGACGCAACGTTCATCGCCGAAGAAAAAGAACACTTTGGACCAATCAAGACGCCCCGCATGGGAGGAGGCCAATGTGCTATAGACGCTCTTCGGTGTCGAGCCCCCGGAGAGAGCCACCACATATCGACCTCGAGCAGCAATGGCCTGTTCTGCAAGCCATAGAAAGAGGTCGGCTGCCTCGGCGGCCAATTCCCTGGAGTCCTCAAGGATATGAATTTCGGCTTCGGCAGCCATATCAGCGACGAAGCTTGAGGCGTCGAGATTGTTTTCGGGTTCGGGAGTGTGTCGCCCGCTTCTGTTTTTTCGGCGCAATGAAGGAGGCAAGCGCCTGAAGCGTTGTGATGGCGTGACGACCAAGGTCTATCCGGACTGCCTGCCGTCCGTGGGTCTGCAATGATTGAAGATCGCCGAGCGCTTGTGCCTGTGCGAGAGTCCCGAAGGTATAGGGTTGGCCCGGCACAGTCACGTCGGGTTTCATAGATTCCACGAGTTGGAGGAAGAGACCGGTATTTGGACCCCCCTTGTGCAGCTGGCCGGTAGAATGAAGATATCGAGGTCCATATCCCATTGTGCTGGCGAGACGATGACGGGTGAGCAAGGCTTTCCTGAGCGTGGCGAGGGCGCGCTCGCAGTCCTTCGACGGCGTCATGTATCCGAGGATCGCCAGATAGCGCCCCGGCGCCGCTTGATTCAGAAGCCGGGCCATTCCATCCTTGGCCGATACGCTGCTCGATGCGGGCAGCGCCCCGGTCTTCTCCACCGCGCGGAGAACTCGTCCTGTGTTGTCCTTGCTTTCCTGAACATTGGGCTGGTCGAAGGGCTGAATGTGAAGCAGATAGCCGGCCACCGCGGTCGCAAATTCCCATCGGAAGAATTCGGCTCCTAGATCGAACCGGTCGCGCAGATTCAGAATCAGCACGGGCTGT
>DASSBQ010000130.1:0-2369 GCA_035698625.1 Nitrospiraceae bacterium | reverse complement strand
CGCGCGCCCGAGGCCCGGCGATGCCACCCCGAATGCCGTCGCAATTAAACATGCCGTCATTTAAATAGTATTTAAATCTTGCGTGGGCTGGCGATTAAATGTACCATCTGGCCTGTAAGTGATTGTGCATCAAATGGCTACTGTGCCAGTCGGAACGACGTGATGACCCCTTATTTGGATCTTAAGGCGCAGTACGGCCAAATTAAATCCGAGGTGGACGTCGCTGTTTTGCGGGTGCTGGAAAGTGGAAATTTCGTCCTCGGGCCGGGAGTGACTGAATTCGAGGAACGGTTTGCGGCCTATACCGACACCAATCATTGCGTGGCGCTCAACAGCGGGACTTCCGCGCTTCACCTTGCCCTGCTGGCGGCGGGTATCGGCCCTGGTGATGAGGTCATCACCGTGTCGATGACTTTCGTGGCGACCACGGCGGCGATTCTCTATGTCGGGGCGAAGCCGGTGTTCGTGGATGTCCATCCGCTGACTTGGACTCTGAATCCCGAATTGATCGAACAGCAGATCACGCCGCGCACCAAGGCCATCGTCCCGGTCCACCTCCACGGATTGATGGCCGATATGGATCCGATCCTGGAAGTGGCCCAGGCTTATGGACTTCAGGTCATCGAGGATGCGGCACAGGCGCACGGCGCCGAGCACAAGGGGCGCCGGGCCGGCTCGCTCGGGGCGCTCGGCTGCTTCAGCTTCTATCCTGGCAAGAATTTAGGCGCCTATGGGGAGGGCGGGGCGGTCGTTACCAACGATGCAGAGCTCGCGCGGCGGGTGACGCTCCTGCGGAACTGGGGGCAAGCATCAAAGTACTACCATGACATGGCAGGCTACAACTTCCGCATGGACGCCATTCAAGGCGCCGTCTTGAACGTGAAGATGAATTACATCGAGGCGTGGACGGAAGCCCGGATAGCGGTTGCTGAGCAATATGATCGCTTGCTGGCCCATCTCCCGTGTCAACAGCCGGCCGTCATCCCGGAGAATCGTCACGTCTATCATGTCTATGCCATCGCCGTTGATCGCCGGGACCATGTGCAGCGTGCACTCGATGCAGCCGGTATCGGCAGCGCCATCCATTACCCCGTGCCGGTGCATCTCCAGAAAGCCTATGCCGGGCTCGGCTACAAGAGCGGCGACCTTCCGGTGACCGAGCGATTGGCGCGGCAATTCCTATCGCTGCCGATCTATCCCGAACTGACGCCGTACAAAATTTCGGATGTCGCCCGCATCGTCGAAGGGGCTGTGGAGATGCAACCGGCTTAGCGGCAGGGGGAATAGGTCAATGGCGGTTTTGGCAGGCAAGCGGATTCTGGTTACCGGTGGCGCCGGTTTTATCGGTTCTCACATTGTCGATCTGTTGTGCAGGGAGAATTGCCGCGACATCGTGGTGGTGGACGACATGTGCCGGGGACGACCGGAAAGTCTCCAACCCGCGATGAGCCGGGGTCCGGTACGGCTGGTCAAGGGCGATATTTGCGACCGAAGGCTCATGGCGGGCTTGGTCGCCGATACGGACATCGTTTTCCATCAAGCAGCGTTGCGCATCACGCATTGCGCGGCGGAGCCGAGACGCGCCATGGAGGTGATGGTCCAGGCGACTTTCGATCTGCTCGATCTTTGTGTGAAGAATGGGATCGAGAAAGTCGTCGCGGCCTCGTCGGCCTCGGTCTACGGCATGGCGGGCGAGATTCCGACGACCGAGAATCAAAATCCATACGACAACCGCACCCTCTACGGCGCGGCCAAGGCGTTCAACGAAGGATTACTGCGCTCCTTCTGCGACATGCACGGCCTTCGGTATGTGGCGTTCAGATATTTCAACGTCTATGGCGAGCGGATGGACGTCCACGGGAAATATACCGAGGTCCTTATCCGCTGGATGGAGCGCTTGGAGGAAGGGCTGCCGCCGGTCATATTCGGCGATCCCGGCCAGAGCATGGATTTCGTGCACGTGCGTGACGTCGCCCGCGCCAACATTCTCGGCGCAAAATCCGATGTTTCGGATGAGGTCTTCAATGTGGGGAGCGGCACGGAAACCTCGCTTGCCCAACTCGCCGCGGCGCTCGCTGGAGCGATGGACCGGGCCAAGTTGATTCCTGAGCTTGCCCCGGAACGGCGGGTCAACGCGGTGCGCCGGCGCCTCGCTGCGACGGAAAAGGCCGAGCGGGCGCTGGGATTCCGGAGCGAAATCTCCCTGCAATCGGGACTGCGGGATTTGGTGGCGTGGTGGCGCGCGGAGCGCGAGGTGGCCCCGCCGAGCAGACTCAAGGCGGCCGTGTCGTGATTCCGATCGCGGTCCCGGTCCTGGGAACGGAGGAGGCCGAGGCCGCCCGCCAGGTGGTTCTATCGGGGTGGGTATC
>DASSBQ010000129.1:0-11686 GCA_035698625.1 Nitrospiraceae bacterium | reverse complement strand
CGTCGGCGTCAGGCTCACTGTCATATTGTCCTGCAGCTCTGAGGACCACACGCGATAAAGAGATACGGTATTCGGAGGTGGGGCTTGGCCGCGGACACTGGATGCAAGGAACAAGGATAGAGTCAGCGCTGTGATCGAAAGGGCCATGGGGAGGCCGGGAAAATCGGAACTGCGGTGTCGTTCTCCATTTGAGCCTGCAATCATCACGGACATCGTCTTTTCCTCCTTTTCCAGATGGATATCCTGCGGTCCGCGGCGAGCGATGCGCCGAGATTGGGCATTACCGCATTATGAAACACTGCGTGATGAGTCCGGCATCAAGCCTTCTTCGGCATGTTCGTAATGGAGCAATTTCAACGCCTGAGTAAAAGTTGCAAGGCAGGGTTGTAATTTCAAATAGTTCCAACAAGTATGCTTGGCAGCGGCCTTTCGTCGATTGATGGGATAGATACAGCGTACGTATCCGAAACGGTACAGGCCGAACTACGTTGGCCTTCAAGTAGTTGGCCGTCATGGCGGTGATGTCCGGGAGACCCGACTGATCCTTTACTCACCAAAAAATCCCATGCTATAGTCCCGTGCGAGGATTGATCCTTTATGATTGGTGACTTGTATGATTGGTGACTTGGCGATTGCTAAGCCTTCACACAATCACTAAATCACCAACTCACCAAATGGAGATAGGATGCCTGAAGTTCCAGTTAAGCTATACCTCGATAAGCTATTGAAAACATCGAGAGAATGTACCAAGGCCGTTTCCTTGCTATCCGGACCGATGAAGGCGAAAGCGCTTCACATGATGGCGGAGCGGGTCGCCCGGGATGAAGCGGAGTTACTGTCCGCCAATGAGGAAGATGTCGAAAGCGTGGGCAAGTCGTTCGCCGGTGAGACGAATCGAGAGCGGGTTCGTGAAGCGGTGGCGCGAATAAGAATGAACGCCGACGACGTCAAAGTCATCGTGGACCGCCTGCGGCTTATCGCGGATTTGCCGGACCCGCTGGAAGAGGTGAGGGACCGCCGCGATGAACCGAACGGTCTTCAGGTCAATGTGGTGCGTATGCCGCTGGGTATCATTGGGGTGATCTCGGAAATGACCCCGCTCATAACGGCCGAATCCATCGCCCTCTGCCTGAAATCAGGAAACGTGTGCGTGTTTCGCGGCGCGCCGGAATGGAGTAAGACGCAACATGTGCTGGCCACCGCTTTCTATGAATCTGCTGAACAGGCCGGCATCCCGTCAGGCGCGTTTACGATCCTCGAACGACCGGAGAAAGAGGCGGCGCTGGAATTGATCCGGTCAGGAAAGGCGTTGGACGGAATCATTCCTCGCGGCGGGCCCGGACTTCGCCGCGCGGTGCTGGACCAAGCGAAGATGCCGATTCTTTGTCATGATACGGGCATCACCCATATCTACATCGACGAGGACGCGGATATTCCGGTGGCGCAGAATATCGTCATCAATTCCAAGGCGCAGCAGCCGGGAGCGACTAATTCGGTCGATACGCTGCTCGTGCAGCAGGGGATTGCGCGCCCCCTGTTATCCGCTCTCATTCTCCGCTTGCTCGATGAATTCAAGGTCGAGGTGCTGGGCTGTCCCAAGACGGTCGCCCTCATGGGGCAGATGTCGATGAGCGGCCATAAATCCGTGCGGCCGGCGGCGGACGATGACTGGACCAAACAATTCCAGGCGGCGACGTTGGCTATAAAGATGGTGGCAAACTTGGATGACGCGCTGGCTCACATTGCGAAATATGGACCGAGCCACACCTGCGCGATCGTGACGAAATCGTATGAGTCGGCGCGGCGCTTCACCAAAGAGGTCGATGCCGCAGGAGTTCTCGTGAACGCCTCGACTCGGCTCAATGCCGGCGATGCACTGGGGTTCGGGGCGGATATCGGGATGAGCACCTCTCGGGTGTACGCGCGGGGGCCGATTGGACCGCAGCACCTGACCTGCGAGAAATATGTCGTGTTCGGCACGGGACAACTTCGCCAGCCTCATCCCGTTCCCTTGACCTACGAAGATGCCATCATGCTGAAACGCTACTGACCCGGGACAAGCGCACGACGACGAACGCTCCTCACACCCCTCATGCCGCCGTGGTCGCGCATCTTACCGAATGGGGATTGCGCCATTTCACCTCGGATACTGCCTACTTCGCGTGGCAGAGACAAACCGTTTCGGCAGCAGATCTCAACCGACTTCATGCCTGCATCGCAAGAAAGCAGGCGCCCGGCGCAGGAACCGCCGAAGAAACCGCGTTTTACGATGCGACGGCTGAACCATCGCTCATTCCGGCCCTCTATAGCCAACGATACGAGTATTACCTTGCCATTGCTCCTCGTGTGGACGCGCGCATCGGCTCGGCGCGACGGATCCTCGATTTCGGCTGCGGGATCGGCATTCTGACCACGTTTTTTGCCCGTCGGCATCCCGAGTCTCTATTTGTAGGGGTTGATCGCTCCTCCGCCTCGATCGACTATGCCAGCCGGCGGGCGGCCGAGCTTCGATTAGACAACGTGGAATTTCACAGGATCGATGTTGACCGGGAGGCCGTTTCCGGATCATACGACCTCGTGCTGGCGACTCATGCATTACTGCAGGCGGAACAGGACCCGGGCATTCCAAGCGACCGGTGGGAGTCCTTTGCGCGCGGGGGGGATGTCGCCCGGCAAACGGCGTTTGAACTGCGCACAGGACTGGCGCCAAGGCTGGATCGTCTCCTGACAATGCTTGCAGACCAGAGTCGCATGATTGTCTTTGAGAAGACGAGGCTGCTGGCGAGACGTGTCCCCTTTCAACGGGCCTTGGCGGCCAGAGGATTGCGACTTCTGGAGCCGCCTGAGCCTGTTCGGTATGCCTTGGTCGAGGAAGTCGCGGACGACGGCCCACTCTACGTGCTGGGACGACCAGTGCAGGGGAGCGGCATTGACTGGAGTGAAGGGCCGGAGGAAGTCGACGCCGATACGGTCAACGTGGACTCATTGAGGGGACGGCCCGGAAGCGGAGAGGACCCGCTCTATGAGAACCATACGGCGGCCGCGCAGATGCTGTGGCAGTCATTGCCGGATCGGCGCGTGATGAAGGAATTCACGAGGGAGGGGCAGGATGGGCGGCAACTTCACGCGGAACTGGGGACGACCCAGGATCTGGTCTACCTTTACGTGGCGAATACTTTCGACCAGCGACAGATCCTTCTTATTGAAGAGGCCCGTGCCGGGGTGCTCGACTGCTACTTTGCGGAGATCGAGCAGGGATAATCTGCGGGGACATCGAGCTAGAATTGCCGATAGGCGTCGCCCACCGCATAAGAAAGCGCAGTCGCGCCGGCTTGAACCGCATAGCGGGATTCAGCGAGACGCACTTCGGCCATCAATAGCGCCGTTGTTGCCGTGGTGATGTCTACAATCGAGGCCAAGCCGATCCGATAACGCTCTCGAGCGAGATCGAGGGCGCTTCGCGAAAATTCCACCTCCTTTTCTTCCACTTTGATCTGTTGCTGCGCCGTTTGCAGCGCAAAGTACGATTCGGAGACTTCCAATGTTATCCGGTTCGAGAGCTCTTCCTTCCGCTGTTCGGCCGTGTAGCGCTGCTGCTTTGCTTCCGCGACCCGGCTTTCGATCAAAAAGCCGGTAAAAATCGGCACGGAGAGAGTGGCGCCGGCGCCCCACCAGAGATTCGTTTGTCCCGGGTGCGAGCCGACATATTGATTGGTTGGCGCATCGCTGAAGTGAATTACCCCGTACATGCCGAGGGCTGAGATCGTCGGCAAATTGAGAGCCTGTGCGGAATTCAACTGTTCCTGAGCCTGCCTGATTCGATCGGCCGAGCCGAGCACTTCGGGCCGATGATTCATCGCCTGTCGAACCAGAGCATCCAGGCCGGCCGTCGGCATGGCGATCGAAGCGGTCTCTTCGAGCGTGTACTCGTCCGCGCCTCTGATACCCATGGCGTTGTTCAGTCCGGCGAATGAAGCACGAAGTTCATTCTTGGCTTGCAGCAGCTGGACTTCGGCATTGCGAAGTTCAACCGCGATCAGATTCAGATCCAGTTTCGACCTCAGTTCTCGTTTGTAAAAGGTGTCGATCTGATCTCGCAGAATGCCGCGCTGCCGGACCATTTCCTCTACAATCCGGACGAGGCGCTGTTGCTGGACGCAGCGGATATATTCCTGTTGAACTCTCAGAATGACGAGCGCCTTGCTGGTGAGAATATCCTTTTCCGTCGCTTCCTGCCCGGCACGTTCCGCCATGATCCGATGGGCGGTTTGGCCGAAGTCATACAGCAACTGATCCGCCCGCACGCCGACGCTTTCGACGTACGAGGTCGGTTTGTTTTGAGCGCCGGAAATGTTAAACGCGCTGCCCGGCCGGATCGTGCCGCCGGTTTGGATCGCATAGGCATTTAACTCGGGATAATAGCGGGATTCCGCTATCTCGGTGACTGCGCCGGCGGCAAGGGCGCTCTGCTTGGACCTCTTCACGAGGGGATGCTGTTCGAGCCCGATACGGACGGCCGTTTCATAGCCGAGGAACGAGCCGTTTGTCAGGCGGCTGCCGGTCGTGGAATCGACAGGGCGTTGCATCGCGCTATCCGGTTCGGCTGCCGGCACCGGACTCACGAATGCGGGCAAGAGGCAGAGGATCAGCGCCGAGCCGCGGACCCGCCATGCGCCGGTCGGCCGGCCGCGAGTCATGCGGTGTGATCGGGGGATCGGCGGCCTAGAATCGCTCATGCTCTTTTCCGGTGGCGAAGCCCAGCGCTGCCTGGCTGGCTCGATAATCATACTGAGAGTCCGCGAGGCCGGTTTCCGCGGCCAAGAGATTGGCAGTGGCGGTCGTCACCTCCAAAATGGATCCGAGACCGGCCTTGTACCGTTCTCGCGCCAGCGTCAACGCTTCACGGGCATGCGCGACTCGCTCTTCCGCGACCGTGATTTGCTGGCGCGCGGTGAGACTGTTGAAATACGCCTGGGCCACTTGGAGCACCACATCATTCGTCAATGCCTTGGCGATGGCCTGCTGCTCGTCTTTGCGCCCTTGTGCTTCTTCAATGCGGCCTTCAATACGCCAGCCCGTAAAGATCGGAAAAGAGCTGGTTCCCCCTGCTCCCCACCAACCGAGTTGTTTACCGGGGTTCGTCTGATTGCCCGCCGCGTCGAACTCACGGCCGCTCCACCATGAATAGCCGGCCGTGCCGATCGCCGTGATGTTCCCGTAGTTGAGCGCACGCGCCGCTTTCAGCGCCTCATCCGCAGCTTGAATCCGGTACGCGATATCCAACAATTCGGGCCTGCTTGCCAACGCTTCAGGGAAAAGGGCCTCCAACGGCGGTGCAGGAAGCACGGCAAGCGGGACGCCGTCCAAACGATATTCCGACAACTCGCGCTGTCCCATGGCATTATTCAACGCTGCAAAGGCCTGCTGGAGGTCGTTTCTGGCTCTCAGGAACGCCCATTCCGCACGGCTCACCTCCACTGAAGCGAAGTCCAGATCCAGCTTGGAGCGAAGCTCCCGCCGGTGAAACGCCTCGGTTTGGTCCCTGATCAACTCCCGCTCTTTGAGTATTTCGGCGGCAATGTCGATCAGCCGCTGCTGCTTCAAGCACCGAAGATAGGCTTGCTGCACATTGAGAATCGTGAGCGCCTTCGTGGTGAGGACGGTGCGTTCGGCTGAGGCTGCCAGGGCACGCTGCGACAGGATCCGGTGTGCGGTATGACCGAAATCGGTGATGAGTAGGTCCACGCGGACGCCAGGCGTCGTCAAATATGTCACCGGTTTGGGAAGGGAACCTGAGATGCCAAGGTTCGCCAGGACCCTGGTATTGCCGGCTGAATTGGCGAAAATGCCGGTTATCTGCGGATAATTGGCCGATTCGATTTGCTTGATCATCGCCTGTGATGCCAGGAGTTCATGCTCGGCGATTTTGATCGATGGATGGCCTGCGAGCGCCTTCTGAATCGCCTGTTCCCATGTCAACGCACGACGAGTGTCCGGCGAGTCGGCGGGATCGGATGCCGCGGACAATCCTCCGCTGAAGAGCAGAAACAGCGCGGCAAGCGACAGTGATCTAAAACTGTTGATAACCCTGTCCAATGGCATAGACGACGGCGACCTCGCTGATCTTATAGATAATTTGCGCCTCCGCCAGGCGGGATTCCGCTTCGAAGAGCGCGGTGGTGGACCGAACGATGTCCAGAATGGGGCTGAGTCCGAGCCGGTACCGCTGCTCCGACAGCATCAAGGCCTCGCGCGCATAGGCGACGCGGTCCTCTTCCAAACGAATCTGTTCGGCATTGGTGATCTTGGTGAGACGGGCGCGCACGATCTGCAGCACCACCTGATTGGCAAGGTTCTGGAGTTCTTCCACCGATTCGCCCTTACGATAGTCGGCCTCTTTGGTCTGACTTTGAATGCGAAATCCCGTAAAGATCGGAACCTTCAGAGTTGCGCCGACTCCCCAGAGCGGGGCGATCTCATCGTCGTGAACACCGCCATCATAGGCATCCCAGTATTTGGTTACTCCGATCGTGCCGACGGCGGAGAGCGATCCGAAATTGAGCGCCTTCGCGGCCTGTAACAGCTCGTCGCCGACCACGATGCGATCCCTCGCGCCCAGCAATTCCGGCCGGTGGTTGAGGCCGGTCTGTATAAGCGACTCCACGTCGGGCGAGGGCGCAACGTGGATGGACAACGGCTCCAATTCGTAGCGTTCCGGGACTTCGATACCCATGGCATTGTTCAAGGCGGCGAATGCCTGCGCGAGATCATTGCGGGCTTTAATGAGGGCCAATTCTGCGCCCGACACCTCAACCAGGATCAAATCGAGATCGACCTTGGATCTCAGCTGATTCTTGTAGAGAGCATGAACCTGCTCGCTGACGGCTTTCCGTCTGGTGAAAGTCTTTTCAGCGATATCCGCGAGGGACTGCTGAAGCAGACAATGGAGATAGGCTCGTTGCACCTGAAGAACGATGAACGCCTTATTGGTAAGAATTTCCTTTTCGCTCGCAGCTTCGTTCGCTTCGTTGGCCAGAATGCGATGGGCGGTATACCCGAAATCCGTAATCAATTGATTGAGAATCAGTCCGCCCGTCAGCATGTTTTGATTGTGGTGCGGCAAGGCGCCGCCCGGATTAAAACCCAGCCCGCCTTGGTCGTGAACGATTCGGCCGTCAGTCGTCACGATCCGGAGGGAGCCGCTGGCTTCCGCCACCGACCCTTCAAGCCAGGGATAACGGTTGCCGCGAGTTTGTTTCGTCAACGCTTTTGCCGTAAGAAGACCGGCGCGCGATTGCTCTATGAGCGGATGGTGCGCCACCCCGAGGCGAATCGCCTCGTTCAATGTCAGTACTTTGCCCGCGGGCCGCGCCGATGTCCCCGGCTCGCGGGGCGCCAGGAGAGCGGGTTCGGCTGCCTCGGCAGCCGGCGTGCCGGATATTGATGTGGAGAGGATGCCGGGTCCGCCGATGAGGAACGCGGCGGCTATCGTCCACAATCGCGCTGCGAGACCAAATGAAGCGGGGTTCATAACTTTTGCTGCGCCGGTTTTCCTGCCGGCAGATTATACGGACTGGCCTTTACCTCTTCGCCTTCCGTGAGTCCGCCTTTGCCGACCACGACGATGTCTTCTTCCCCGGTCAACCCATCGAGGATCTCCACCCAGACGCCGTCGTCGATCCCGGTCTTGATCGCAACAGATTTAATCTGATCGTGATCGACGATGTACACCGACTTTGCCTTTCCACCCTGCTGAGGGACGATTGCCGCGGGAACGATCGTCAGCGCGTTCGCATGGTGTTGAAGCTGGAGTGTCACGTTCGCAAACATGCCGGGTTGGAGCACGCGTTCTTTATTGGACAGATCGATTTCGACGAGCAACGTTCTGGTGGCCGGGTCCAAAGCTTCGGTCGTTCGCGAAATAACCCCCTCGAATTGGCGGTCGGGGAATTCCCGCACACTCAGTGTCGCCGGGGTGCCGACCTTGGATAAAAAGGCGGCTTCTTGCGGCACATTGACATAGACCCGGACTGTTTCCATGTCCATGATCGTAAACAGCGGGGCCGCTTGGGACGCGGAACCGGTGGCCGCCTGGATCAATGCGCCCGGATCGGCAAAACGAGCCGTGATGGTTCCGTTGAACGGGGCATAGACCTTGGTATAGTCCAACAACGTCTTCCGGCTGTCGCGGAGGTGTTTCGCCGATTGGGCCGTCGCTTTCGCGACATCGACGTCCTGTTTGGCGATGATGTCGTGGTTATCATTCCATACGCTGAGGTACCGTTCGTAGGTCACTTGCTTGATTTCGTAATCGGTCTGAGCCTGCTGGTACTGATCCTCGATTTCCGGCGCATCGATGACGGCGAGCAATTGTCCGTTCTTGACGACGTCGCCTTTATCGAATCCGATCCATTTGAGATATCCGGACACTTTGCCGTAGAGCGTCGCCTGATACCAGGGAGAAATATTGGCGGGCAGGGTGAGAGTGTGCGTGATGTCACGGCGTTGCGCTTTCATGACTTGGACCGATCGCACCGCTGATCCCGCCCCTGATTCTTCGTCTTGGAGCGGCGGCGAGGATGAGGTCGGTTGCCGGCCCAGGAGGAAGACGAGGCCGAGAATGACCAGAAACAACACCCCCGCCCCCAATAACATGAGCGCCGGCCGCCCGTTGCGCCGATGAAAATGCATGGCCATGGGAGTCTCGGTCAGCGGCGACGTTGGCATAGTCTCTCCTGCGTTGGAGGGCATTCAGCGCCAACCCATCATATCAATTTCTCCTTGTTTCCGCCGCTTGAACGTTGGGCGATCGCCGCCGCAGCGCCGCATGCAGCACGGGAATAAACAGCAGCGTCATGATGGTGGAAACTCCCAACCCGCCGATGACGGCGCGAGCGAGCGGCATATTGGCCTCGCTTCCTTCGCCGAGTCCCAGGGCCATCGGAGCAAGACCGATGATGGTGGCGAGCGAGGTCATAAGAATCGGGCGAATTCGCAACCGCCCCGCTTCGACAACCGCCTCTTCCAACGGCATGCCTTCCTGGAGCCGGTGATTGGCAAAATCGACGAGAAGGACGCTGTTGGAGACCACGATACCGATCATCATGAGCGTACCGATGAGGGATTCGACGTTGACGGACGTATCGGTCGCCAGGAGCATCCAGATGACCCCGATGAAACCGAGCGGCACTGCAAACATGATCACGAAGGGGTCCATCCACGAACGGAACAAACCCACCATGACCAGGTAGATGAGGACCATGGCGAGCGGCAGGGTTCCCGCAAACCCGCTCAAGGCCGCGCGCATGCTGTCTACTTCTCCCTTCAATGTTACTCTGACGTCTTTAGGGATGGTCAGAGCTGCGACGGCGCGTTCGACTGCGCCGGCGACGTGTCCCAGATCATTTCCAGGGACGCCGACGAGGACGTCCATGGTCCGCTGAAGATTGTGATGATCCACAACTTCGGGCCCCGTCCGGCGGGTGACATCCACGAGGTCGCGCAAGATGATCGGCGTGCCGTTCATCGTGCTACCCGGTAGCCGGGGCCGGACAGGGAACGGTGTCTGTGCGAGGACAAGAGAGCTCCCCCTCAAAAGATTTCCGCCGATGCTCGCCGTCGCCGGATGTTCCACGTGAGTTCCGATCAGCGGCAGGTTCAGAAAGTCATCAAATTCGACCAACAATTGTTCCGGGAATTGGGTGACGACAAAGTAGGCGTTGTTCGTGCGTGGATCAATCCAATAGCCGGGATTAAGCGTGACGTTGGATGAGAGTCCGGTGATCAGATCCGTGACGATCTGCCGTTCGTCCAGTCCGACATAGGAGGCCTTATCGCGATTGATGTCGAGGTGAATCTCCGGATAGTCCATCCCTTGCCTGACCTGAACATCCGCTGTCCCGGGAACAGCGGCGACGATGTCCCTGATACGGTTCGCCGTCTCGGCCAACTCCGTCAGCTTCGGCCCGCTCACTTTGATATCGATCGGTGCAGGCAACCCGGCATTGATGACATCGCTGACGATGCCGCCGGTCTGAAACCCGAACTTCAATCCGGGCAGCTCGTGATTCAAGGCGCCACGCAATCCCGCAATGATGTCATCCGTTCTGACCTGATGGTCCGGTGTCAAGCTGACGAGTATGAAGGCCTGATGGGGACCGTTGACGGGCGAATACAGGACCATCCATCCCTGGGGCAGTCCGATGTTGGAGACAATCTGATCGAGCTCGTTTTCGGGAATGTGTGCGCGGATCAGATCTTCAATCTTTGCGACGATGGCTTCGGTCTTCTCGATTCTGGTCCCTTCCGGAGCCGATACATTCAGGATGAAGGAGCCCGCGTCCACTTTGGGAAAAAATTCCGTTGCGAGAAGCGGCGCCATAAGCAATGAACCGGCAAACACGACGGTGACGGACACGATCACGATCGCTTTATGCCGGAGGCACCACTTCAAAACCACGACGTACCGATCAACGAACGGGTCGAAGAGGTTGAGCCGATTCCAGAAATCGGACAAGGTGCCCTGCTTGGCGGTGTGCGCCTCTCCATGTGCGCCGTGTCCGCGCATGAGCCGGGCCATGGACACCGGAGCGACGGTGAGCGCGACGAAATACGAGGCCATCATGGCATAGGCCACGGCCAACGCCAGCGGGACAAAGAGGAATTTAATCACGCCGGTAAAGAAGGCGATCGGCAGAAATACGAGAAACACCGTGATGGTGATCACCAGCATGGGCATAGCCACTTCGCTGACGGCGTCGCCGGCGGCTTGAGCGGAGGTTTTTCCCATGTCGATGTGCCGGTGGAAATTTTCGACCACCACAATGGCATCGTCAACCAGACGTCCGACGGCCAAGGCGAGGCCGCCCAACGTCATGATGTTGATGGAATGACCGGTAAAGTAGAGGCCGATGAAGGCCGCGGTCACCGACAGGGGGATAGCGAGTGCGATCACCAGCGTGGAGCGGAGACTTCCCAAGAACAGCAAAACCATGAGACATGCGAGGCCGCCACCCAGAAGTCCTTCGTGCTCGAGGGTTTGGATGGCCTGACGAATGTAAAGCGATTGATCAAACAGCAGCTTGACGGTGAGATCAGCGGGAATCCCGACCAAATGGGGGAGCACTTGCTTGACGCCGTCGATCACTTGAATCGCATTGGCCCCCGCCTGCTTCAAAATCGGCAGGTACACCGCGCGATTGCCGTTGATGCGAACGACATTGACCTGCACCATGGTGGAATCCACGGCTTTGCCGACATCCCGAAGGAAGACGGGGACGCCGTTCACCACTTTGATCGGGATGTCGTTCATTTGCCCGACGACCTTGATCATGCTGTTGGTATAGACGTTGTAGTCAAAGTCGCCGATTTTGACGTTTCCCGCAGGGAGCAGCAGGCTCTGCGCATTAACGGCCTGCACGATCTCATGTGTGGAGATTCCTCGCGCCAACATCAAGGCCGGATCCAGGAACACGGTGATTTGACGAACGGTTCCGCCGAAGGTTGTCGGGAACGCGATGCCCGGCACACCTCCCAACTGGGGACGGACGTTGAAGTAGGCCAAGTCACGAACCTCTTTTTCCGACATGGCGGCGCTGCTGGTGGTCTGCACCGCAATCGGCAGGCTCGCCGCCCCGAATTTGATGATGATCGGCGGAAATACTCCTTGAGGGAGATAGCGAAGATT
>DASSBQ010000128.1:0-2511 GCA_035698625.1 Nitrospiraceae bacterium | reverse complement strand
TGGTGGTAGCTTACTTCCTGCGCTAGACAAATAAGTATGTTGACGGTATGGCCGGCTACCGTGACCAGAGCCGCTTTCCCGCATTGACACAACGGTTGCGCCTCAGTAGCCTGTGGCGTATCACGTCGCGACGGCCGGGTGCGGCGCGGCCCCCCGGTTTGCGCAGTCGTTCATTTCAACAGCCGGCAAACGAAAGATGAAGGAATAATGGACACTAGGCGCGATCAGTCCGTAGAGCCGCATGTCTTCGTGATTCTGGGCGCCACCGGCGATCTGACGCGGCGCAAGCTGTTGCCGGCCCTTTATCATTTGCGAAATTACGGGGTGTTGGAGAAGCACAATGCCCTGATCATCGGGACGGCATTGCCGGAGATGGGGGAAGACGGGTTTCGTCTATGGGCCTATGAAGGTTTGCAGAAGGCCGGGTCGCGGAACGAGAAGGATCTGCATGCCTGGTGTGACTCGTCTCTCTTCTATCACACCTTACGGAAAGGGACCGCGGAGGACTATGCCGCCTTGGCGGCTTATATCCGGCACGTCGAAACAATCCATGGCATGCCGGAAAATCGCGTGTTCTATCTCGCCCTGCCGCCTCACACCGTTCCCGATGCGATTGAGTCATTGGATGAAGCCGGCCTGCTGAAGGGACATGGGTGGGTCCGCGTGGTAGTGGAAAAGCCGTTCGGACATGATTTCCCCTCGTCTCGGAAGCTCAACACGTTGCTGCATCGGTATCTGGATGAGACTCAAATTTATCGTATTGATCACTACTTGGGAAAGGAGACGGTGCAGAACCTGCTGGCGTTCCGGTTCGCGAACCCGATCTTTGAATCGCTCTGGAACCGCAACAACATTCAAAATGTGCAAATCACGGTGGCCGAAGATCTGGGCGTCGAACACCGAGGGTCGTACTATCAAGAGGCCGGCGCTTTGCGCGATATGATCCAGAATCATCTGACGCAGCTCATGGCCGTTGTCGCGATGGAGGTGCCCGCATCCTTCGACGCCGGCGCGATTCGGACCGAAAAGCTCAAGGTCCTGCATTCCGTGGCGCCGGTCAGCCAGACAGACCTGGTGTATGGGCAATATACGGCCTGGCAGATTGCCGGCCATTCCATCAAAGGCTATCGCGAGGAGCCGGGAGTGCCTTCCGATTCCATGACCGATACGTATGCCGCCTTGAAAGTCGATATCAACAATTGGCGCTGGAAAGGCGTGCCATTCTATTTGAGAACGGGGAAACGTCTGCCGCGAAAGCTCACGCAAATCGCGGTTATGTTTCGGGAGGCTCCCACGCAGGTCTTTTCCTCATTGGAGCCGGGCAGCATCGACCAGAACAAGCTTCTGATCACGCTCCAACCCAGCGAAGGATTTTCTCTGTGCTTCTCGGTGAAATCGCCAGGCCGCCCGTTTCGCCTGGCGGGCCATGCCTTACAGTTCGATTATGAAGCGGCCTTCGGGCAACTCCCCGAGGCCTATGAAACCTTGCTGCGGGATGTGATGATTGGAGATCAAACGCTGTTCGTCAGTGCGGAGTTCACAGAATCGGCCTGGCGTTTGTATGATCCGCTGTTGCAGGGTGAGAAGTCCATCCATTTCTATACGGCCGCTACATGGGGGCCGCGCGAAGCCGATGCGTTGGTGGAACGCTATGGCCACCGCTGGCAACTGGGCTGGTAGCTGTCCGGCGTGCGGCGGGCGGAAAATACGGGGTTCAGCCGGCCGTCACCGGTGAGGCTGCGAAGCGGGAAGGGTCTCCATCGGGGAGGTCGGGGAATTCGGTCGTTCGACGGACGCCCGGAGTTGAGACGCGCGCTGACGGATCTTCGTGAGGATGGGCAATTCGTTCGACGGCACTCGCTCAGCGCGGCGTAAATAATTATTCCAAAGATGCAATGCCGTCGAGTGCTGGCCTTGCTGCTCCAATTCCAGTCCCAGCCGGTATGTGACAAAGGTGGAGGACGGGGGACATTGCGCAAGCCGCCTGAATGATTCCGCCGCCTCTTCCATCCTGCCCTGTCCTTTCAACACCAAGCCTAATCCGAGGGACGCTCGAACGAAACACGCGTCCTGGTGAATGGCGGCTCGATACAGGCTCACCGCGGCATCCGCCATCTTCAACCGGCGCCGGAGATCGGCCGCATCGGTCAGAAGCGCCGGATCGTTCGGAGTCAGGGCCAAAGCCCGATCAAACATGGTTCCGGCTTTATCCAGATCGTTCTTTCCGACATAGGCGAGCGCCAGATCACGCAGGACGTCCGTACGTTCCGGGTCAATCCGAAGCGCCGCTTGATAGTGATGGATCGAAAGGTCCAGTAATTCGGAGTCGGCTTGGAGGACGGAAGCCATGGCGTGCAAGAGATGCGCGGTCGCGGCAAACGTGGACGCCTGGCGCGCCGGTTTCGCAACGGGCGAAGTAGGCGGCGGCATCGCGTCTTCCATGAAGGAGAGATGCGATTTCTCCAGCCAGTCTCTTAGCAGACCGGCCGGGATGCAATAACTGAGGCCCGC
>DASSBQ010000127.1:0-7261 GCA_035698625.1 Nitrospiraceae bacterium | reverse complement strand
GAAAAGGAACTGTCGGAGCGAAACAGCGATCTCCAAGCGCTCAAGGCGCGGTGGGAATCAGAGAAGACCTCGGTGGCCAAGCTGCGCAAGATCCGGCAGCATATCGAGGAGGTGAAACGCGGAATAGAACAGGCCGAGCGCGCCTACGATCTCAACAAAGTCGCCGAGCTGCGGTACGGAGAGCTGCCGAAACTGGAGCGTGAACTCGAATTGGAAGTGCAGCATCTCGGCCAAAAGCAGGGGGAACGCCGCTTGCTGAAAGAAGAAGTCGACGAGGACGACATCGCCGCAGTCGTCAGCCGGTGGACCGGCATTCCGGTGAGTCGGTTGGTCGAAGGGGAAATGGAAAAGCTTTTAAAGCTGGAAGATCTCCTCCATCAACGTGTCGTGGGACAGGACGAAGCGGTCACCGCCGTCGCCGACGCCGTCGTCCGCGCCCGGTCCGGAATCAAAGACCCGAACCGGCCCATCGGCTCATTCCTGTTTCTTGGACCGACCGGGGTCGGCAAGACGGAGTTGGCCCGGGCTCTGGCCGCCACCTTGTTCGATGACGAGCACAATCTCATCCGCATCGACATGTCTGAATATATGGAAAAGCACACGGTCGCGCGATTAATCGGTGCGCCGCCGGGCTATGTCGGATATGAAGAAGGCGGTCAATTAACGGAAGCCGTGCGCCGGCGCCCGTTTTCCGTCATCTTGTTCGATGAGATCGAGAAAGCGCATCATGACGTGTTCAATGTTCTGCTGCAGGTACTCGACGACGGCCGGCTCACGGATTCGCAGGGCCGCACTGTCGATTTCAAGAATACCGTGCTCATCATGACTTCCAATATCGGAAGCCATCTGATCTTTGAGTCTCAGCAGACGGGGGCATCCTATGAGCAGATGCGCGCCGTGGTGACGGCTGAACTACGCAAACACTTCCGCCCCGAGTTTCTAAACCGGATCGATGAAATCGTCGTGTTCCACCCGTTGGCGGAGGACCATCTCACCAAGATCGTCGAAATTCAACTCGATCGCTTGCGGAAGCGGCTGAGCGAACGGCATATCACGCTGGCAGTCACCCCGGATGCGCTGCGCAATCTTGGCCGGCGCGGCTACGATCCGACCTATGGCGCGCGTCCACTCAAACGGCTCATTCAGCAGGAGATTGAAACCCCGATCGCCCGCCAACTTATCAAGGGTGAACTGCGAGACGGAGAGACGGCGACAGCCGACGTGAAGGATGGCCAGACGGTCATCGTACCGACTCTCTCCACATAATGGACAGCATCGGAATGGTCTTGGCTCTTCGTCGCTTGCGTCAGCCGATTTGAACCGCGCCGCCCTTGGCGTCCGTGTCGCCGCCGCTCATGCGGCGTTTATCGAGGCGATAGTCGGTGGGCGTCACTTCCAAGACATGCCCTCTGATGGTATGAAACATGCCCCGGTTGAACACGACCCGGCCGCCGTCCTTGAGTTCAAGAGCAAATACGACCGTGCCGGTTTGACCGTGCTTCAGCGCCACGCTTCCATTGCTCTTCAACAATTCATACGCCCGTCGTTCGTTGAAGGTCAGATTGCTGTCCACCACCTTCGCCATCATCCGACCCGTCCCATCAAATAGCGCGAACGTGACCAACAGCGGCCCGGCCGGCTTGTGGAGCGAGACCTGCAGTTGTGGCGTGCCTTCAATATCGATCGTACCATCGGCGTTTCGAAACAGGTTCGAGCCAATTTCAATATCCATACGTTGAATCCTCACTTCTCTGAAATCGTTCACAATCCTACGACTTCTTGATCCGATCCAGGATCAAGGCGATGCAGCCGCCGAGTAATCCGCCCCCAAGGATGGTCGTCATGACCTCGACTAATTTCAATTCCCAGACCGACCCCTGAGCCTGGGTGACCTCGCGAATACCGCCCTGCAGCATGATGACAGCCAAGGCCATCGTCGCCCCCACCAGAAACCACCACATGAAGACTTTCATGGTATGCATGGCGGCGGTGAATCCTTCTCGTCTTCTTTGCCCGCTCAGTCCAACGGTTGATGTTCCGGGATTTTCGCTCGACATCGCCGATTAGTATTCCACCCGCCGATCAAAACTCCGATACTGAATCGCTTCCGCCACATGAGCCACCGCGATCGCATCGGACCCGGCCAGGTCGGCAATCGTGCGTGCGACTCGGGCAATGCGACCGTGCGCCCTCGCCGACAAACCGAGTTTGACCATAGCCTGCTCGAGAAGATCGCGGCCGGCTGCATCCAAGCGGCAATACTTCTTGAGCAAGCGGGGACCGACCTGCGCGTTGCAGATGATTCCGTCCTTCTTATAGCGCTCGGCTTGCCGGCTTCGAGCCGCAGTCACACGCGCCCGGATCAGGGTTGACGGCTCGGCGGAGGGTCCGTCGTCCCGCAATTCGTGAGGCGGCACCGGCGGCACATCGAGGTGAATATCCAGCCGATCCATGAGGGGGCCGGACAAGCGCCCCCGGTAACGGCGAATCTGCGCCGGCGAGCACACACAGTCTTTAGTCCGGTCGCCATAATATCCGCACGGGCAAGGGTTCATCGCCGCCACGAACATGAACCGTGCCGGGTAGCGAAGAGAGCCGCTGACTCTTGTCACCGTCACGCTTCCTTGCTCCAACGGTTGGCGAAGCCCGTCCAGCACCGCTCGGTTAAATTCCGCCGCTTCGTCCAAGAAGAGCACGCCATTATGAGCAAACGAGACTTCACCCGGCTTGGGGATCGTCCCGCCGCCGATCAAACCCGCCTCGGAAATCGTATGATGCGGCGAGCGGAATGGACGCGCCGTAATCAGCGGGCGGTTTCGCATCAGCTGCCCGGCCACACTATAGATCCGGCTGGTCTCCAGCGCTTCATCAGACTGAAGCGGTGGCAGAATGGTGGGCAGCCGTTGCGCCAACATGGTTTTACCGGAACCGGGGGGCCCGACCATAAGAATGTTATGGCCGCCGGCTGCGGCCACTTCAAGAGCCCGTTTGGCATGTTCTTGGCCATGGACGTCAGCATAATCCTCGTCGCTCGCCGATGCGGCCATCCCGTAAGCCGCTCGATCCACGGCAGTCGGCTGTAGCGAGCAAGTCCCCTGCAGAAATTCCACGGCTTCGGGCAAGGTATGAATCGGATAGACAGGCGCCTGATCAGCCAGCGCCGCTTCTTCGGCATTGTCGATCGGTACCAGCAAACTCTGCGACGAGCGGCAAGCCATGCCGATGGACAACGCTCCGCTCACCGGTTTGACCCGCCCATCCAGCGACAACTCACCGACGAGCACCCGATCCGCTACAGCTTCCAGGGGAAGAACCTGCTCCGCCACCAGGATGCCGAGCGCAATGGCGAGATCCAATCCCGAGCCTTCTTTCTTCACCCCGGCAGGAGCCAGATTCACCGTAATCTTCTTCACTGGAAATTGGAAACCGCTGTTCTTAAGCGCGGCTCTGACACGATCCCGGCTTTCCCGAACCGTCGTGTCCGGCAATCCCACCACGGAGAATTGAGGAAGTCCGCCCGAGATATCGACTTCCACCTCGATAAGGTGGGCCTCCAAGCCGACGATAGCCGCGCTCAACACCTTCGCCAACAAACGAGGCCTCGACATGAACGGTGAAAACGCCGATTCCGGCCACAATCGAAGCGGGATTATAGGCAGTGGCTCGCAGCCTTTTCAACCTCATGACCCGATTCTGACGCGACCTTTGAATCGCGAATCGCGTCTGGTACGGGTCATCGGCCTTCTGTATAATGCCGGGCATGCGCCTCTGGAGTCACATCCGCCGGTGCATCCTTTCCCGCTCTGCCACCCGTACTTCCAAAACGGTGGCCGCTTCTGTCTTGTCTTTCATTTCATTCTGGAGCAACGTGATCTCCCTGCCCCTGCCACAGCCGGGGAGCGGCGTCGCCTGGGCAGCGGCTCAGGAAGCGGGGTCGTGGAGAACGGCGACTCCGGCTCCTACAAAACGTACGGAAGTCACCGCCGCCTCCGTGGCCGGCAAATTGTATCTACTAGGTGGATTCAGTTCGCCGGCCATGAGCAACCTCTTGGATCTGGCGATCACAGACTTGGTCGAAGAATATGACACAGTGGCAGACCGGTGGAGAACCATGTCATCCATGCCGGCCAAGCTTCATCACGCGGGAGCCGTCGCCATCGGAGAGAGACTCTACGTCATCGGTGGATTTACCAAATCGCTCTTGTCCGTCTGGCAGCCGGTGGCTTCGCTTTACATTTATCATCCAGCCAGCGATACCTGGGTGGAAGGACCACAGATGCCGACGGCCCGCGGGGCACTGGCTGTGGCAGAGCTGGAAGGCCGGGTCATCGCCGTGGGCGGATACACCGACTCATCCAATACCAACGCGGTCGAACTCTACGATCCTGTTCAAGAAACTTGGCAGACGCTTCCATCGCTTCCCACGGCACGCGATCATCTGGCCGTCGTGGCATGGAATGGTCGTGTGTATGCCATCGGTGGCCGGCTCGACCGGGACTACCATCGGAATATCGGGACAGTCGAAGTGTATGATCCCCAAACCGCCACGTGGGTGAAGACCGCCGATCTCCCGACGGCACGGAGCGGGATTACCGCCGCAGTCGTAGACGATGCGATCTACGTACTTGGCGGCGAAGGCCCTGGCGGCACTTTCGACGCAAATGAAGCCTACCATCCGAAAACCGGACGATGGCGCACCATGGCGCCCATGCCGACCAGCAGACACGGACTGGGGTCCGCCGTGGTCGGACGGGAAATCTTCGTTGTGGCGGGAGGACCCAAGCCGGGCGGCTCGTTCAGCAATATCAATGAAGTCTTCCAACCCCCTGCCATCGAACAGACGAACCTTCTCCATTTTCCCGCCCGACCGGTCGCAGACAAGCCGTTTACCGATGGAAAGAAGAGAGCAAGTTCTCAATATGTTGGTTCTGTAATGGCGATGCTGGCGACGTTTCAGGACGCGCAAGTACTCCCGCCGGAATCTTCGCCTCAAGCCAACCTGATCATCAAGGCACTGATTCAATTGCAATCGGCATTTCTGAAGAGCCAACAGCCGGCTGTTCGCAACTTTTTTGCCGCCGCGCAACAGGCGAAGTTCGGGCCGGGCGCCGAAGAAGTCGTAAAGCGGTTCCAACAAAGCGGCTGGACCTCGGAGGCCATGGAAGCCCTATCCGATTATGGCGCGCAGGATCACGCCTGGGATGACGGCAAATTGGCCGACGGTCTGCGTGAATACAATGTGACGAGGCAGGATTTCGAACTGCTGATTGACCTATTCCAACGGGCAAGCACCCAGCTTCGTGCGCGAGGCGCCGACGTGCATCAGGTCTACGCCGCGCGCCGTCGGGACATGCCCGGCGCGGCGTTCTGAGACAAACGCTTTTTTATATCCCTGCTGAAGGAGGAAAGCATGGCCACGAAAGCCTATATCCTGATCAAAGTCAAGGCTGGAAAAACGAAGACGGTCTTGCAGTCGCTGAAGAATATCGCGGGAGTGGAGCAAGCGAATCCCTGCTTCGGCCAACCCGACATCTTTGTGTTCATCAACGTTGCAGATGAGCGATCGCTCTCAGATGTTGTGATTACCAAAATCCATGCGATCGACGGCGTCGAGGAAACCGACACGCACATCGTCGCCGAGACCTAGCGCGTGGCCGACGTCTCTTCTCCGATCTCAGCAGATGCCCCGGAACAACATTCGGTGAAAGGCCATCTCGGTGCGCCGCGCAACAGGAAAGCAGCTCTTTACGATCCGGGCGGATATTCCGTCATCGATGCTGTACCACCACCGCATCTCCATTTCGACGAGCCGATTCATAACAGGCCTCGGCGATTTCAACGGCACGTTTTCCGTCTTCCCCTGAAATCGCCGGAGCGGTTCCATCGCGAACCGCACGAACAAACGACCGCAGCGTTTCCACAATGGTGGGGGTCTGATTAACCTGCCATTCCCGGTTCGCGGCGGACCCGGAGACCAGTCTGAGTCTGCGGGTTTGCCAATCCGCTTCCAGTTGTCCCGCCGCGCCGACCCATTCCAGGCGGCCGACCCGGCCGGACGAGACGCGTGAGACATCAAGCAGGGCCCAGCAGCCGCCGGTCAGCCTGAGCCATGCGAACAATCGGGACTCGGGGGCAGACGGTGGGACCACATCCATCAGGCACCGCACATCCATGACTTCTTCCTCCGTGAGAAAACGCACCAGGTCCAGAAGGTGGATGCCGATTTCAAGCAGCGCTCCCCGCTCAGTGAATGATGCGGAAGGATGCGGGACGGGATTGGGTTCCATGCGTAACGTCAGGCTCAGATAACGCGGCGCTCCGATTTCATGACGGTGAGCCTTGCCGCTTACTACTGCCGGATCAAATCGCAGAGTTTGGGCGGTCATCAACATGACACCGGTTTCCCGTGCCTCCCGCACCATGGCGGCCGCATCGTCCGCGGTCGTGGCAAGGGGCTTTTCGATCAAGACCGGTTTCTTAGCCCGAACAGCCGCAAGACAGATCTCCCGATTCACCGACGGTGGCGTGGCGATAATCACCGCCTCCACCTGGGGATCATTGATCAGCTGTCGATACTCGGTGTAGCAGGAGATGGCCGGTGCGGCCGGCTGGTCGATACCGGCGGTCCGGCGGCACAGGGCAACCAATTGCGCCTCCGGCAAATCGGTCATGATGTGGCGAACATACCGGCTGCCGTGACGGCCGACCCCGATCAGACCAAGGCGCAATGGCGCCGCACTTTCAAGTCCCATGATAGAACGGCACTGTACCGGGGACGAGGAAGACGGTCAACTTATTGAACATCGAGCACGCCGGTTCTGTTGATTGACAACGGATTTCCGGCCTCCCTATAGTGTGCATGGGGGGCCATGCCGGCTCCCCGAACTATTGAGAGGACGCGTCTCGTTATGACAACCCAGACCCCACCGTTTACCTTGCACCAAATCGGCACCGGCACGGCGCGATTTCCCAGCGGCGTCGCCATCCCGACAGCGACGGATGCGGCAGTCGATCCGTACAGCCGCACGAAGATTTCAAAGCATATCCAAGTCGAGTGCCTGCTTTTTTGGCCGCAGGAAAAGGCAACGTATCCCGGCATAGTGCTGTTGCACGAATGGTGGGGACTCAATGCGCAGATCAAGGACTTGGGCGCGAGATTGGCGTGCGAAGGATATGGCGTCATCATCCCAAACCTTTACGGGCGGCTGGGAGGGATGGTGACGGCCAGCGCGGAGGTCGCCGAAGCCTTGATGGCCAAAGG
>DASSBQ010000126.1:0-6295 GCA_035698625.1 Nitrospiraceae bacterium | reverse complement strand
ACAAATACTGGCCGGCAAAAGAGAAGGCCGCGAGGGGCATCGGCAAATCCGGCCTCGTTGCCGCCAGCGCCGCTTCCACGCGCGGACGGTCCTGCGGCGTCAATGGCCGCACTGTAAGAGCATGCGCGGCCCCTTCCAGCGCCTCACTGACTCGCGGAAGGGGTCGGATAATCGAGACGTCGTCCTGAAACCGGCCGATGAGGCGAGGATGTTGCGACAGAGTCCGCGTGATCGTGTCCGATTCCAACAGGGCGGCCATTTGATCGGCCGTGCCGGCGATGTCACGGGAAGGCGCGCCGGCCATAAAAGGACACTTGCTATCCCATCCGAGCACGACATCTTTCGTTCTCGAATCCCACATGATCGCATAGGGGTAGAGCCGGCAATCCAGCGGCCGGCTGTCATAGATTCGGCAACGCGAGGTCTCGACATCAAACGCCGGACACGTGAATCCTTCTCCGGAGGGATGGGGAACGAGGCGGATCTGGCCTCCGGCCGGATTGGGAAAGAAGGATGGATCAAGGCCCTGCGCCACGGCTTTCGCAATCTCTTTGGCCGAAAAATAGGGCCGCAAAAAACTGTCCGCCTCCGGGAAGCGGCAGCAGACCTCGCACGTCAGACAGGTCTGGCTTGGAACGATCTGCGGCACCATTGGAAGCAGGCGCGCCTCTTTCGACATCTCAACGGGCAAGCTCATGAGGGCATCATACGATGGGACACCGTACGAGGCAAGAAAGTGAACATTCCGGCACGGAGCGCATGTCCGATACGATTCGGTATCGTCCGGAAGCCTGGACCTCGCCGGCCGAATTCCGGTCAAACGCGGATCGATGGCCTCCTGCAAACAAATCGGCTGTCCGCATCCCGGCTCGCCGTCGTGGCGCTTCGCATTCGACTTGGAGCGGCCGCTCGGTCTTGTACGGGCGCGAGAGCCCGTGTTACGATTCCTTCAGCCTCGAACCCAGAGACGGGCGACCAGCCGTCGCGCCGGTCTCGCCGCCTCGAGGACAAGAGCATTGACACTGACACAGAATCTTTCTGACCCCGTCGGTTCCGAATCAGCCTGCCGACGCTGCACTACCATTCGCGACTCCCTGATTCAAGCGGGTCTCTACGCGTCTCCCTTGAGCGAGTCGGCGGAAGAGCGCCGCTCGACCGGACGCGCGGCTCGCTGGCGTATTTCTCCCGTTCCCTTTCGCCTGTCGTCGGAACAAATCGATTTTTTCCGCAACCTCGGCCCGGCTCTTCTCGCCTTCTATCGAGCGCTCAATCGCCTCTACAGTGAAAGCGCGCGCGGAGCGCTTCCGGGGTGGATTTCGGGATACCTGGACCAGGGAAAACCGGACGGCCTCATCGCCTTTGCGCGCATGAACCGTTTCCGCCACGCGCTGCCTTCGGTCATCAGGCCCGATGTGATTCCTACTCCGACCGGCATGATCATCACCGAGCTGGACTCGGTGCCCGGAGGCATCGGCCTCACCGCCTGCCTGGCGCAGGCCTACGCGGACCTTGATGGTGAGCGCGAGCACCTCGTCGGCGGACGAGACGGCATGGTCCGCGGGTTCGCCGCCATGCTGCGGTCGGTCCGCGGCAACCAGACCGGCTGCATGGCGATTATCGTGTCCGAGGAAGCGAAGGACTACCGGCCGGAAATGCGGTGGCTGGCCCGTCGTCTCACTGACATCGGCCTCGAAACCCATTGCGTGGAACCGCGCGAGGTCCGGTTCGCCGAGGAGGGCCTCTCGCTCACCATCGACGGCCGGGACCGGCCCATCGGGCTCGTCTATCGATTCTTCGAGCTGTTCGACCTGAAGAATATTCCCAAAGCTGAATTAGTGATGTATGCCGCAAAAAAGGCCCGCGTCGTCGTCACGCCGCCGTATAAACCGGCCCTGGAGGAAAAACTCGCCTTCGGTCTGCTGCACCATCCGGTCTTACGGACCTTTTGGCAGCGTGAGCTGGGAGAGGAGATTCTTGCCAGGCTTATGGACCTGATGCCCCGGACATGGATCCTGGATCCTCAACCGGTCCCACCGACTGCGGTCATCCCCGATCTCTTGCTGAATGGAACGCCGATCTCCGATTACCACGAATTGGGAACGGCCTCGCAAAAGGAACGCCGGTGGGTCGTGAAACCGTCTGGCTTCTCGGAACTGGCTTGGGGCAGCCGGGGCGTCGTGATCGGACATGATGTCTCTCAAACCGAATGGTCGATCGCTCTGACCAAGGCGCTCACGGCCTATCCCGGCACACCGCATGTGTTACAAGAGTTTCACAAAGGGCGACTCTTCGACTGCGCCTACGCCGATGAGACCGATCGACTGGTCGGCATGTCGGGGCGCGTGCGTCTCTCGCCTTATTATTTCGTCGCCGGCGAAAAGATCGAGTTGGGCGGGATCCTGGCCACCGTCTGCTCCGCCGATAAGAAAATTATCCACGGCATGGAAGACGCCATTATGGCGCCTTGTTCTGCAGACACCATTCCTCGATTATAATTTGGTATAACCATGGCGCTTACTCTCTATCACGTGCATTGGTGCCCGGAATGCGAGCTGGTGCGCCGGAAATTGACCGAGCTGGGCCTCTCCTATGAAGAGGTGGTCGTCCCGGATTTCCGCCCTCTCCGCAAGCAGGTATATGAGGTCTCCGGTCAATATTATGTTCCGGTGCTCACGGATGGTGACCGCATTCTCACGGAGACCCACGAGATCCTGTCACACCTCGATACTCACTATGTAGCGAAGCATGAATGACGGCCATGCTGTCCGACGCGGTGGGACGGCGGCGCCATGGGGCGCCCCCCGCGGGACAGCGGGAGAAAGGATAAGGACGTGGAGGATTGGAAGCGCGTGTTAGCCGAGAGCATCGTCAAACCGAAGGACCTGGCTCACCGGTTCGGCGTGGACGAGAAGGAAATCGAATCGATCGTCGGCGACTATCCGATGCGCATTACGCCGACGGTGCTGAGCACCATCAAGGCGAAGGGCGATGCCATTTGGAAACAAGTGATTCCGGACACCGCGGAAATGGCGGACGCCGACGCTGAGGACGATCCGCTGGAAGAAGACCTCATGAGCCCGGTTCCCCACCTGGTGCACCGCTATCCGGACCGCGTGCTTCTGATGGTCACCAATCAATGCCCGATCTACTGCCGCTTCTGCACGAGAAAGCGGCTGGTCGGGAAGCCGGGATTCCTTAAAAAGGGCGAACTCGACCGTGCCGTCGCCTATCTGCACGAACATACCGAAGTGCGGGATGTCATCCTGTCGGGCGGCGATCCGTTGCTGCTGCCGGACCCGTTGCTTGAGCGCATCCTGAAAGCGTTGCGGACGATTCCTCATCTGGAGTTGATCCGGATCGGTTCACGTGTTCCAGGCACCCTGCCCCAGCGGATTACGCCCAAACTCTGCGAGATCGTCAAACGCTACCATCCTATTTATATGAACCTGCATTTCAATCATCCCGACGAATTGACGCCGGAAGTCAAGGCCGCTTGCGGGATGCTGGCCGACGCCGGAATTCCCCTCGGAGCCCAGACCGTGCTCCTGAAAGGAGTCAACGACGATCCGGAGATCATGAAGCAGCTGGTCCACCAGCTGTTGCTGGCTCGCGTGAAGCCGTATTATCTCTATCAGGCGGATTTGACGAAGGGCACCAATCATTTCCGCACTCCCGTCGAGGTCGGCTTGAACATCATCAAGGCGCTTCAAGGACATACCAGCGGAATGGCCGTGCCGCATTTCGTGATCGATGCGCCGGGCGGCGGTGGAAAGATTCCATTGCTGCCGGGCGACTACGTGGTGCATATGGACGAGGACGGCGCCGTCCTGCGGAATTACGAACAAAAAACATTTCATTATCCGCAGCCCAAGAATGAGCCGGGACGCGAACTGCCGATGGTAGGAGCCGGCCGGTCATACAACGGCTCCCCGAGCGGATGCACCGGAGGATTGGACGATCTGTGAAGACGCGCGGGCGCCGGCACGGCATCTTGCCGTACCAGCACATCAAAGATCTCATTGTGCGACGGGTGATCCGCGCCGAATTTCCGATCGAAGATCGGCAGATCCAGCCGGCCAGCCTGGATCTGCGCTTGGGCCGGAGGGCCTACCGGCTGATCAGCAGTTTTCTTCCGGAACTGTCGGAAATCAGCAGCCGGCTGAACGTGCTGGATTTTTATCAGTCGGATCTAGTGATGTATGAAATGGACCTCACGGAGGGAGCGATTCTCGAAAAGGGCCATGTGTATCTTGTCCCGCTCATGGAAACCGTGCGGTTGCCTGCGTCGGTTCGAGCCAGGGCCAATCCGAAAAGCACGACCGGCCGGCTGGACGTCTTCACGCGGGTCGTCACCGATATGAACGCCGGATTCGATGAAATCCGTCCGGGTTATCACGGGCCCCTGTATCTGGAAATCGTCCCTCGATCCTTCACGATCAAGGTCAAAATGGGATATTCGTTGAACCAGCTCCGCTTTATCCAAGGGGATGCGATGGTGCCGGACTCGCATCTGGAGCGCCTTCATCGGTCGGAGCCGTTGCTGTATCACAATGCCCTTGGGGCCAAGCCGCTTGCCGCCCGGGATTTACGGACGGATCGGGGGCTCTTCCTCCGGATTGACCTCAAGGGGCACGACCGCGGAGAGCGTCCGGTGATCGGCTATCGCGCCAAAAAGAACAGCCATGTCATCGATTGGTCGAAGATCGGATACTACGCGGCATTGGATTTTTGGGAACCGCTCGTGCGCCATCGGCAGGATAGTCTTTTGCTGGAACCCGAGGAGTTCTACATTCTGGCCTCGAAGGAACGCATCAGAGTGCCGCCGGGCTATGCGGCCGAGATGGTGGCCTACGAGGCGGCATGCGGCGAGCTCCGGACTCATTACGCCGGCTTTTTCGATCCCGGATTCGGATACGGGCAAGGCGAAGTACGCGGCACGCAAGTCGTCCTGGAAGTGCGTCCGCACGATGTGCCGTTTCTTATTCACGATGGACAAACGTTTTTCAAGGTCGTCTACGACCGCATGAGTCAATTGCCCGCGCAACTGTACGGCACCGCCCTGGGCTCGTCCTATCACAGACAGGGTCTCACCCTTAGCAAACATTTCAAGGCGTAACACATGTCATCTCCACCGCACAACGATCTTAAGGAGCCGTCCGCCCCGCCGCCGGCATCCAAATCTCCCCGTCACGACCACGATGACGAAGGCGCCGATCGGCAGGCCAACGTCGCCGGCATGATGATCGGCACCGCATTGATGTTTATCGGGTTCTTGAATATTTTCCTGTCGATCAGCGGAGGGTTTGAGATCGATGTCGTGCCCCTCTTGATCTATTTCGCCGGCTTGGCCGTGTGGGCGAATTCCGTGATCGAGAATCCGACGTGGTGTTATTCGATCATGGCCGTCGCGATTCTTCTGGCGCTCGGCTTCTACCATTATGGCGAAATCCATTTCTGGCACAAACAGATCGTGTTCTGGGTCACCGTGATAATCGTCATGTATTTCATGTTCCACGAACCGAAGAAGCCGGCCTAGTGGAGCCGTCGCTGGTTGCTCGTGAAGCGTATCTCGTCCGAAACCTCCGCCACGCGAGAGACGATCGACGAGATACGAACCACGAATACAGACGGCATGACCATTTCCATCATCATTCCTACACTCAATGAAGAGTCGGCCCTCCCGGCGACTCTGGAACATACATTCCGGCTCGGGTTTGACGACATCATCATAGCCGACGGCGGCAGCATCGACCGTACCCGCGACATTGTCATGCAATTCGCGTTGTCGCAAGAGCGGACGGCCATCACGGAGTGTCCGGTGCTGGCCATCACCGCGCCGCCGGGTCGCGGGCTCCAGATGAATGCCGCGGCTCGCGTGAGTCGCAATGACGTCTTCCTGTTCCTGCACGCCGATACCACCCTGCCGGACCATGCCAGGCGCAGCATTGCCCATGTTCTTACAGATGAGGGGTGCGTCGGCGGACGCTTTGACGTTCAATTCGACAGGCCTACCAATCTCGGCCGGCTCGTGAGCGCGCTGATGAATATCCGCTCTCGGATGAGCGGCATTGCAACGGGAGACCAGGCCATCTTCGTCCGCCGTGATGTATTTGAGCACATGCAGGGATACCGTCCCATCCCATTAATGGAGGATCTTGATTTTACCCGGCGGCTGAAAAAGGAAGGTCGCGTCGCCGCTTTGCGGGACAAGGTGACGACCTCCTATAGACGATGGGCCAAACGAGGGCCCGCACGGACCATTTTCCTCATGTGGACGATTCGCCTCCTCTATTGG
>DASSBQ010000125.1:0-4171 GCA_035698625.1 Nitrospiraceae bacterium | reverse complement strand
CTGAACATGTCATCCTCTTTGTCCTGGAGGGATTCGGTCAAGATTCGCTTAAGGGCGGCACGATGCCGGTCCTGAGTAAGCTCATCAAGGAAGGGTCGGTAACCTGGTCCGCGCACGGAGTCAAGCCGGCCTTACGATTGCCCACTATGGCATCACTGGTGACCGGCATGCCGGTGGAGAAACATGGGATTACCTGGAATTTCTTCGAATTCAGCCGAGGCTATCCTCGCGCTCCCAGTCTATTCGACTATCTGGATCTAAGCGGAGGCCGCGACAGTGCCATCTTTTATATGGACGAGTCCCTGTATCAGCTTGCCAAGCCGGAACCCTATACCGACTATCAGCTCTGCGGGGCATTGCGGCCGGAGTGCGGCTCTCAAAAACTCGTCGCCTACATCCAGCAGTATCTTCAGAAGGCGACCAGCGGACATGGATATGGGCACGCGATTCCTTCCTTGCCTCATTTGCTGGTGGTTCACCTTCCGGAAGCAGGGAGGGCCGGAGTGGCTCACGGCTGGAGCTCTAAAGAGTATCGCGAGGCGCTACGGACGGTCGATGGCGCGATGAAGTCTGTCCTGGACCTCTTCAAGGAACACTCGCTCTTGAACCGAACCGCCGTCGTCGTGACCGCTCTCAGTGGAAAAGGGGCAGACCCCGGCGCCGAGGTCCCTACGACCGATTCGCCGATCGTTCCCTGGATCGTCTCGGGGACCGGAATCAAACATGGCCAAGTCATTCGTCAGCCGGTATCCATCATCGATACCGGGGCCACCGTGATGAAAATTCTGAAATTGGAGACTCACACAGAGTGGGAAAGCAAAGCGGTGGAAGAAATCTTCCAAACCGCCGCGGCCGCTCCAGCCGTACGGCCCCTCAAGAAACGCTGATTATGCGCTGCGCCGCCTTCATACGACGCTGGTCGCTCCCGGTATTCGCTTGGGCGCTCACGAGCCTGTCGGCTATGGCCGTTCCCCAGGTAGGGTTCTCGGGAGACCCTCAGGCCGCTCATCTTCAGAAACACGGGATTACCATCGACGCGACGAAACTGGTCCCTGTTTCCTGGTGGCAAGTACCCGGCGTGACACCTTCGATCTGGAATTCCGACCCCGAATCTCTGGATGCGCCCAAGACATCCGAGCTTCGAGAACTGCTGTTGAAGCCGGGCAAATACAAGTTCATCAGCTTTTCGTTCGATTTCCCTTTTACGGTGACTCTCAACGGCACGCTCGATTTTTCAAAATCCTTGGATCAATGTGTCGAAGGCCGCGGAACACAGACTTTGGTGGTGTTGTGCAAACGTACATACCCACATAGCGGGCAACGCGACGCCTATTACGACCAGAAACCGAACGATGGCTGACGTACTCGAAGATCTTTTAGAGGCGCTTGAAGATGTGGACGATGCCACCCGTGAGGAGGCGGCAAGGATGCTCGCCGACAGGGGTGATCCGACCACCTTGGACGCACTGCTCGAAGCCTGCAACGATGATTTCTGGTCCGTGCGGGCTCATGCCGGCTGTGGCGTCGCGAAAATCGGCGGGCCGAAAGCGATCGAAGCCTTGATCGGCCTTTTCAACGATTCCATCATGGAAGTTCGTGATCAGGCGGTCGAAGCCACGGCGAAGATGGGCTCGATCGTGCTCGATCGCCTGATGGTTGCCATGAAAGACGAGCGTTGGCGTGTACGCGAACACGCCGCCAAGACGGCCGGCAAGATCAAGGACCCGAGAGCCGTCGATGCGCTGATCGCCGCCTGTCGCGACCGGGACGGGGCCGTCAAGAGCGCAGCGGCGGAAGCGTTGGGCAGAATCGCCGATCCGAAAGCCATCCCGGCCTTGGTCAAGCTGTTTCGAGATTCTTCGAAAATCGTGCGCGAGACGGCCGGAACGGCGCTGGTCTACATCGGGCATTCCTCGGTCGATCCATTGATTGAAAGTCTCAAGGACAAAGATTTTGTGGTTCGATGTCATGCGGCCCGTGCGTTGGGCGGGATGACCACCGATTATCAAATCGGCAGGTCCTGGGTACGGGACGCAAAGGTCGTCGACGCCTTGATCGACGCCCTGAAAGATCCTGACCGAGCCGTTCGCGAAGATGCGACGATCGCATTAGGCATGATCGGTGACGCCCGAGCGATTGATGCGCTGATCGAGGCCATGAAGGACGGAGCGGTGAAACGTCATGCCATTGCCTCACTCGGCATGATCGGTGATTCGCGCGCCCTCCCCGCCGTGTTGGACGCCTTGAAGGGCAAAGGTATCAAGCAGGAGGGCTCCCCGACGCCCGGATGCATCGTCAGCGAGGATGCGTTCATCAAGGAAGCCGCGGCCACTGCTCTCGGCCAGTTTCGCAATCCTCGTGTGATTCCGGATTTGATCATGTTGCTGAAAGACGGGGTCTTGCGGGAAAAGGCGGCGGCGGCTCTGGCGGTGATCGGGGACGCGGCCATCGAACCGTTGATTGCCTTCCTCTATGATCCCAAAGCGTCTGAGGTCGAGGCTGAAAAGGAACGGGTGCTTTCGTACGCGTCCGTTCGACTGACGGCAAAAGACGCCTTGAAGCAGATCGCCCTCGATACGTTGGAAAAACTGGGATGGACGCCTCCTGATGAAACGGTGGAGATCAGCTCAAGCCAGGCCGACAATCTGCGCGTCGATCGGCCGTTAGGAAAAACCGGACGCTTTGGCCCGTCCGGCGACTTGGCTAATTGACCCCCCTGCAACCAGGCTCACAGCCGCCATCCAGTTGCCATGAAGACATTTATTCCGAAGTGAACCGCTGAATCCTGCACGAAGGGAAAACAGGATGGCCGATGCCGTCACAGAGCAGATCGCGGCACTCAGGGACGAGGATTGGGCGATCCGTGGTGAAGCGGCCGGCCTGCTCGGCAACTTCAAAGATCCGCGTGCGGTAGTTCCCCTGATTTCTCTCCTTCGGGACCAGGACCGTTCCGTGCGAGAGGCGGCGATTGAAGCGTTGCGTTCGATCGGAGCGCCGGCCGTCGAGACGGTGGGGACCTGCCTTACCGAACCGGATCTTTCGGTTCAGGAATCAGCGTCGGCAATTTTGGCCGCCATTGCGGATGAGCGGGCGCTCGCTCCACTCATCAAGGTGCTGCACAGCGACGACTGGATCGTTCGGATGCACGCGGCCAAGGCGTTGGGTCGGGTACGGAACGCAGACGCGGTTGAGCCGCTCATGCCGCTGCTTCAAGACAAAGTCAAAGCGGTTCGTGAGGAGGCGGCCGCCGCTCTGGCCGCCATCGGCGACGCCTCGATTCCTCACCTCTTGAAGGCATTACAGCATGAGGACTGGCTCGTTCGTCTCCATGCCGTGGAATCGTTGGGGAGGTCAAGATCAAAACGGGCTGTGGAACCGCTGCTGTCGGTGTTGTTCAACGATCAGGATTCTGCGGTTCGCGAAGATGCAGTCCGGGCCTTGGGCGACATCGGCGATCCACAGGCAATCGACTATTTGTTCACGGCGATGCGTGAACCCGGATTGCGGATATTGGCGGTCGAAGCACTCGGTCGCATCGGTGATGCTCGGGCGGTTCCCGTGCTGATCGACGTCCTCTCGGGAACCAGTCCTCCAAAAGCGACGAGGACGGTGGCAGGCTGCGGAGACCAGTGGAATGAAGAAGCCATGACACAAGGGGCGGCGGCGCGAGCGCTCGGCGTGAGCGGCGACGAAAGGGCGATCCCTTCGCTTGTCGCGGCACTGAACCAGACCTTTACGAGGGTTGAAGCGGCGACGGCACTGGCCAAATTCGGGGCGAAGGTCATTCCATTCCTGCTTCCACTGTTGAACGAGCCTCGCGATGAAAACCTCCTGTTTCACGTTCGTGAAACATTGGCGGCGGCAGGATGGAGACCCGGCAGGAAGTTACGGACCGGCACAAAATAGCCGCGGGCGTAGGCCTTTTTGCTCCTAAATACCATGCCGAAAGAATCGATTGAAACGCTGGTCTCGGAACTGATCCATGAAGAGGATTGGCGCCGTATGCGCGCGACGGCCGCCTGTGTGGCCGGCGGCCCTCGTTCGGTCCAGGCGCTCATCGAGGCGTTACGGTCCGGGCCCTCCGAACTGAAAAAAGAAGCGGCGGCGATGCTGGCTCGCATCAAAGACCCACAGGCCGGAGTCGCCCTTGTCGGATTGCTTGAAAGCGATG
>DASSBQ010000124.1:0-6066 GCA_035698625.1 Nitrospiraceae bacterium | reverse complement strand
GAAATGTGGACGTTTGCGGCCATCCTGGGTGGAACTGCTGCCGGAGGCTTCTTGCTCGGACAAGCCGGCTCCTCCACCTGGCTTGCCCCCTTGTTCTTGACCGTGATCGCGGTCGCGGGTTTCGCAGCCTCTTGGACCGTGCCGCCTGTGCCGCCGGCCAGAACCGAAGGAGGGCTCGCTGCCACGCTGAACGGCGCCTGGTCGGCCCTTCGCGCCGATCGGCTGTTGCGCCTTGCCATTACCGGAAACATCTTTTTCTGGACCATCGCCAGTTTGTTTGCGCAGGACTTGCTCGTATACGCGAAGGCCGTTCTCCAGCTGTCGGATGCCATGGCCGGTCTGCCGATGACCGTCCTCTCCATCGGCATCGGCCTTGGCGCGATGCTGGTCGGCCGATGGTCCCCGTCGCGGGTGGAATACGGTCTCATCCCGCTGGGCGCGTTCGGAGTGTTTACAACCCTGTTGATCATGGGGTTGGCCGGCCCGCGCCTGAGCGGCACGTTCGCCGTGATGCTCTTCCTCGGCATCTCCAGCGCCATGATTTTCGTTCCGCTCAATGCGCTCATTCAGTGGCGAGCGCCGGCCGATCGACGAGGATCCGTGATTGCCTTCGAAAATACCTGTGTCTTCGCCGGCATCATGCTGGGTTCCCTGTCCGGCGGCGCGATGGCCACGGCCGGGTTATCGACGACCGGTATTTTGATCGCCACCGCGATGGTGACCTTCTGCGGCACGGCGTGGGCGCTGTGGCTTTTGCCGGACGCGCTCTTGCGCATGGTCCTGGTAATCCTGACGCGGACCCTGTATCGGGTGCGGATCGTCCACCACGAACATGTTCCCCAAAATGGCGGGGCGCTCCTGGTACCGAACCATATCTCCTTTATCGATGGGCTGTTGTTGATCGCAAGCCTGGATCGCCCGATCCGATTCGTGGTGGACGCAGACTATGTAAACCATCCGTTGTACAAACCGTTTCTGAAAGCGTTGCACGTCATTCCGATTCCTTCCGGAGGCGGCCCCCGTTTTCTGCTCCAGGCCCTGCGAAAGGCCGGGTGCGCCTTGGACGATGGAGAGTTGGTCTGCATCTTTCCGGAAGGTCAAATCACCAGAACCGGGACTCTGCTCCCGTTTCGCCGCGGCTTCGAACGAATCGTCAAGGGCAGAACCGTCCCGGTGATTCCTGTTCATTTGGATCGCGTGTGGGGCAGTATCTTCAGCTATGTCGGCGGGCGGTTCCTCACCAAATGGCCTGAGCGAATCCCCTATCCGGTCACGGTCTCATTCGGGCTTCCCGTCTCGGCCGATACCCCCGCTTATGAGTTGCGCCGCATGGTGCAGGACCTCGGCGAGCAAGCCTGGCGCCTGCGCAAACCGGATCGCTCGCCGCTGCATCGATCTTTTATCTCCGCCATGAGACGCCGGCCGTTCCGGCTGGCGATGGCCGATCACATCCGACCTCATGTGAGCGGCCTGCAGGCGCTCATCGGCGCCATTGCGCTGGCGCGGGCGTTGCGCGCGGACTGGGAAGGGCAGCCGTCCGTCGGTCTGTTGCTTCCGCCGAGCGTCGCGGGCGCACTCACGAATGTCGCGGCGGCCCTGGCCGGCCGGGTCAGCGTGAATCTCAACTATACGGTGGGAAAAGCCGGACTCGAATCAGCCGTCCGCCAGGCGACGCTGCGTACGATCGTAACCAGTCGGCTGTTCGTGGACAAAGCCAAACTGGAGCTGCCTGACGGCCCGCGCATCATCTGGTTGGAAGACATCCGCTCCCGGATCCGCGGCCCCCAGAAAGCGCTGGCCCTTCTACTGGCGGTACTGGCTCCGGCTCGGATCATTGAACGTGCCTCCGGACAAACTCGGCCGGTCACGATGGATGATCTCGCCACCATTATCTTCAGCAGCGGGAGCACGGACGAACCAAAAGGCGTCATGCTCTCCCATTTCAATATCGATTCGAATGAACAGGCGGTGGCTCAGGTACTCCATCTGGACGAGCACGATCGCATTGTGGGCATCCTGCCGCTGTTCCATTCATTCGGGTATCTGGTGTTCTGGTTCGTCATGCTGAACGGCGGCAGCCTAGTCTTCCATCCGACGCCGCTCGATGCGGCCGCCATCGGTGAACTCTGCGCCCGCTATCGCCTCACCTTTCTGGTGACCACTCCGACGTTCCTGCAACTCTACCAGCGCCGCTGCACGCCCGAGCAGTTCAGCTCGCTGAGAGTCGTCCTCACCGGCGCGGAAAAGCTTCCGCTGCGCCTCTATCAATCCTTCGAGGACCGTTTCGGGATCCGACCCATCGAGGGCTATGGAGTGACCGAATGTGCCCCCGTCATTGCGGTCAACGTCCCGGATTATCGGGCAGCCGGGTTTTTTCAGCCGGCGTCCCGTCGTGGGACGGTCGGGCAGCCACTACCGGGCATGTCGGTACGCACGGTAGATCCGGAAACGTTTGCCCCCACTTCTCCCGGCGCGCCGGGCATGCTGCTCGTGAAGGGGCCCAATGTCATGGTCGGCTACTTGGAAAAGGACGACCTCACCGCCGCCGCCATGCGGGACGGGTGGTATATCACCGGGGACCTTGCCATCATTGACGAAGACGGGTTCATCACGATTACCGATCGCCTGTCCCGATTCTCTAAAATCGGCGGCGAGATGGTGCCCCATGGCGCCGTGGAGGAAGCGCTTCATCGAGCCGGCGGCTTCGACACGCAGGTCTTCGCCGTCACCGGGGTGCCGGATGAGCGGCGCGGCGAGCAACTGGCCGTGCTCTATACGATCGATGACGCGGCGCTTCCCGATATTCTGGCCAAGGCATCGGCGGAGGGCCTTCCGAACCTGTTTCTTCCGTCACGCAGCCATTTCGTCAAAGTGGAGGCGCTGCCGGTGCTGGGCACGGGCAAATTGGATTTACGCAAGCTCAAGCAACTGGCGATGGAGAAATTACACAAAGATAAATGAGAAATGTTGAATGAGGAATGAGAACTGAAGCAGCCGAGAAAAGCCTAACTAGCCGACCGATTGCATGTTATGGGCGACACCGCTTCACAAGCGACGAACGATGAGAGAACGGTTGGAAGGCCCGCCGACAAATCGCTCATTGATTGCCATGTCCACTTGGCGGCGCTGCCCGATGGGGAAAACGGCTGCTATATCTCTCCGAAATTACTCAACAGCCCACTGTTTCGTTTCCTGCTCTGGAAGCACGATCTTCCCTCTCGGAAGCCGCGTGAGGCCAATCGGAAATACATCGACGATCTGTTGGCAGAACTTCGCGCTTCAACATTTGTCGGGAAGGCGGTGTTGCTCGCGCTGGACGGCTGCTACGACAAGGCCGGTCGATTGGACGAAGCCCATACGGAATTCCTTATTGCGAATGATTATTTGTTCGACACGGTCGCCCGATATCCGGAACAGTTCCTGTCAGGAGCCTCCGTCAATCCTGAGCGCAGGGATGCCATTGAGGAACTGCATCGCTGCGCCGAATCCGGGGCGGTGTTGGTCAAGGTCTTGCCTAATGCGCAACAGTTCGATCCGGCCGATGCTCGGCATAGAGAGTTCTATCGGACCCTCGTGCAGCATCGCCTTCCTTTATTAAGCCATGTCGGCTATGAGTTCAGCCTGATCGGCAAGGATCAATCGGTGGGAGATCCGGCCAAGCTGCGCCTGGCGCTGGATGAAGGGGTTACCGTCATTGCCGCCCATGCCTGCAGCTCGGGACTGATGATCTATGAGAAGTTTCTACCGACATTTTGTGACCTGGCTCAGCGCTATGAGCATTTCTATGCCGATGTTTCCGGCCTGACGCTCCCCAACCGCATGCGGATGCTGCTCTATCTCCGCCACTACCCGCATCTTCAAAAGCGATTGCTCTTCGGAACCGATTATCCATTATCTGTCTTTCATCTGGCCGCCTGGGGCCGGGTGGGGCTCCGCGCGCTGCGCAAGCTGATCCGGACCAAGAACCGCTTCGACCGGCAGTATCTGATGTGCAGAGGGCTCAAGGTGGGATTTCGGTCGATCGGTGATGTGCTGCCTGATCTGACGCCTCCCAAGACTCAGTAGCCGCAATCTTTTAACGTACCGCGATCATGGCGTGCATTTCGTTCGTGTGCAGATTAGCCCAACTGCTGTAGAGAGGTGAGGCCTTGGCTGACGAACGGCGCGCTCAGCCGGTGTTGACCGTGATGCGCTGCGCCGTGTGTGCCATCCCGTGGGATCAACCTCGTCGCTACGCCTTACGGACTACAGGAACGGCTTCGCTGTCAGACGCGACTGTTCTCATCGTCTCTAACGCCACGGCCAAACCTCTGCGCGCATCCGTTCCAGCCGAGGCCAGAGAAGCGCCAACACTGGCTGAGCGGGCCGACCCGCGAAACGCAGTCGGATACGTCGATCATGGCGTGCATTCCGTTCTGACGCAGGTTCGCCGAACTGCTGTAGTTCGCGGGACATCGGCTGCGGCTCCCCCCATCCCCCACCTCAGAATGCGGGGGTTTCCGATCCGCGAAACGCGGTCGGGCCTCGCTCGATGTTCCGCTGCACACATCAGAACGATTCACCTGCAAGATCACTCTATGCACGCCATGATCACCACGCGACTCTTCCCAATACGGCCACCCCGATATGCGGACATTCTCCATTAGCAAGGGCTACGTCTCGAACGAATGAAAAAGGAGCGAAATACAGTGAAACAAAATCGGCATCGATCCGTTTGAGAACTGTTTTTGACGTCGCTAAAGCTTTGAAGTCCTTCGCGCTTTTCAGAATATCACTCCTCGTCGCATTCTTTCCGGCCCATAAACGGATAAATACTAATCCGACTGCCCCATCTCCTTGATATTCTTTGGGCTTATCGTCGGCTTGTTTGATGGCACTGTTGAGCTTTCCTTCAATGTCATCAGCCGTCCAGAGATATTTGTAATTTGGGGATTCCGTCACGCAGAAATCAGCTGTCTTCGTTTCAAAATCCAAAACCTGCATTTTCCCCTTCCGTCTCATGTAGATCCACATGTCACTCCTTCCGCCATTGGTCTTGCGCCTCGGCACACTAGGTTCCTGCAGAGGAATCCATCGCATTCGATCGGCAGCCATGGCAAGGAGTCCCACATGCGTCCTTTCACCATACCAATATGGATGATCCGGATATCGAGAACGAGCCAGTCTGCTAGTCGTAAAAGACAGAACTTTGTGCCAGCTATTAATTCGAAGTTCAGCCTGTTGTGACCGCAGTGAGGAATGCAATGATTCCGGGCACCTTTTCTTTATGTGGCGAAGGAGGCATGATTTATTCACACATCGAGCTCACATTCACAGCTGACTTATGGATTTCAAGTCTTAAGTTTACTCCTAAAGTGGGCCACGACCCCCTCCTCAAAAACGCTTTGCAACAGCATCATCGGAAGATTCCAGGCGACTTCTTTGTTCTTCTCTTTCGAGAAACACCAACTATTGCTTATCTCAAGAACGACATCGCTTTCGTGAGCAAAACGACTACGAACTTGATAGATCATTGCCACGAGTTTTTCAATCGACTCGACCGGTTTCCCATCGATGGTTACTGATTTGCATAGTTTATGTTGCGTCGATGGTGCCAAATTGGCAAAAAATGATCTACAACCCTTAATCGAGCCGTATTCAGATTTGTACTCACTATATAGTTTGTTTAATTGCCCCCTATCTGCGATGGGGAATAGACTTTTATGATTTTGTTCCGAGAGCCAGAAAAAGAAATCAACGTTCTCTTTTTCCGAAAGGCTTTCAATTATTGCGAGCAAGGCGACGAGCTTAAAAGAGTTAGTAAAGTACTCAACTTCCGGACTTGAGCGCGGAACATGTACGTGCCAGTCTCCATTCTTCACGAAGAAAAGGTACGCTGATCCAACGCGCAGGAATTCATCCTTAGCTTCGCAATCAATTAACGAAGAATAGAACGATTCGAAATGCTGGCAACTTGTGAACTGCGAGGAAAGCGCCCGGTATGTATCACTCTTGTAATCATTGTCGTCATAGTATTTGAGTTTCTTTCCCACAGGCTCGCTTTCCAACTCTAACGATGCTGACTAG
>DASSBQ010000123.1:0-4339 GCA_035698625.1 Nitrospiraceae bacterium | reverse complement strand
AGTGAGCGGGACGGCTGTGCGCCGGCCGCGGGATCGCCGCATCCCTAATCCCCATCCCACTATGGCGGATACGAGGGCGGCGCCGGCGGCGACCAGCAGATAAGAGGCATCCATGGGTCAGCGCCGGGGTGTTCGACGAACGGGCGATGAGCGGGCGGGCATTTTCCCGGCGCCGGGAACGATAGCGCCCAGAATGGCGGGATGACGGGCTCCCGTGACCTGTGGAAGATTCGTACATTCACCCGACGCGGTTTGATACGCCAACAGGGCAAAGGCGACCGCTTCAAAGGCCTTGCTTTTCCACCCGAGATCATCAAACGTCTTAACCGGCACATTTCGGAAGACGGACCGCAAGTGGCGCATGACCGTTTCGTTGTGGATGCCGCCTCCTCCCACGACCACTTCCTCGATCCCGTTCCTGATCCAGCGTCGTGCGGACCCGACGGCGGCGGCCGTCCAATAGGCGCAGGTGGCGAGGACATCTTGTGGCCTGAGGCGGTAGGCGCGCTGCCGCGCGAGCAGCTCCTCGACAAACCGTTCTCCGAATTCCTCGCGTCCGGTCGATTTCGGCGGTCGCCGTTTGAGAAACGGATGTGTCATCAATTCCGCCAGCAGTTCGCGATGGATTGTGCCCGTCGCCGCCTGCTTTCCTCCACGATCAAAGGGCATCCGGCCTTCCGATACCCGATGCATCAGCGCATCGAGAACCATATTGGCGGGGCCGGTATCGAACGCGGCGACCTTGTCCGGACTGCCTTGCTTGGGGAGATAGGTCACGTTGCTGATGCCGCCCAGGTTCACCACCAGCCTGGCACGGCGGGGATGCCGCAGCAAAAGATAATGGGCGTAGGGCGTCAGGGGCGCGCCTTCTCCGCCGGCGGCCATATCGCGCGCTCGAAAATTTGCAATCGTCGTGATGCCGGTGCGCTCGGCAATTACGGCCGGCTCCGCGATTTGCAGCGTCGAACGGACGAGGCCGACTCCCGCTTCCTTGGTTCCGACCGGTAGATGATGGATCGTCTGGCCGTGCGATCCGATGAGCGCCACGTCGGCCGGCTTTAATCCGGCTCGCACGATCAGGCGGATCGCCGCTTGCGCGAAGAGCTCTCCCAACAGGGCGTTCAAGTGGCAGACATCGGCAACCGTTCCTTTCAGGGAAACTTCCAACACCCGCTGCTGCAGACTCCGCGAGTAGGGCCGCGACAGACACGCCAGCATCTTGACCTTGAGTATTTCACCATGACCGCGAATGTCAACCAGGGCCGCATCGACGCCGTCTCCCGATGTCCCGGACATGAGACCGATGACTTTCATGAACCTCCTGAGCGTGCAGGGTTCGAACTACGCGATAAGCGGCTCGCTACGCTAATCGAAGTTCGCGGCCGGGTCAAGCGTTTGGAGGCCGCAGCCGGACATTTCTTCGCTCGTCCCTTCGTTGACAATCCCCAAGTCGAGTGCTACCGTCCGCCCGGTGTTTTACTGCCTACGTTATTGGTGCGTATGTTTTGTCGCCATCTTTTATCCCGCCCTTCACGGGGCGGTTGCGCCGGCCTATGGATCACAGCCGCTCAATGTCGTCGTCACGCTTCCGGTCCTCAAGGATTGGGCGCAGCAAATCGGTGGCCCGCATGTCGGCGTGACGTCGCTCATGACCGGCTATGAAAGCGAACATACCTATTCACCGAAGCCGAGCGACCTGGTGGCGGTTCGGAAGGCGCAAGTCCTGATCGAAGTCGGCGCGGGATTGGAAGTCTGGGTATCGACACTCGTGAAGAACGCGGGAAATCCCCGCTTGCTGATTGTCACGGCGTCGCGCGGCATCGAATTGCTGGAAGATCATGACGACGTCGCCGGAATGTCGCCCGGTGCGGGCTCGGCTCATTCCCATTCACATGGCAATCCCCATGTCTGGCTGGACCCGAACGGCGCTTCGGTCATGATCCGCCATATCGCCGACGCGTTCATCGCCACCGATCCGGCTCATCGGGAACAGTATCAGGAGAATGCAACGGCGTATCTCTCGGAACTCGGCCGGACGAGCGAGGCGCTTCGACGGCGTTTGGCTGCGGTGTCAGACCGGCGCATCGTCGTCCACCATCCGGCCTGGCCCTATTTCGCCCGCTACTTCGGCTTCGCCATCGCAGGCACCCTTCTCATGCAACCAGGGGCGGAACCGTCGGCACGCCGGCTCCAAGCGATGGTCGTGACGATCAAGCAGACCGGAATCCGGGTGATCGTATCGGAAGCTCAACTGAATCAGAAACTCCCGCAGCTGCTCGCCCGTGAAACAGGCGCGCGGGTGGTCCGGCTGACGACTCTTCCCGGCGCTCTTCCCGGGACGGAGACCTACCTCGACATGCTTCGTTATAATGTGCTCCAATTGGCCGAGGCACTGGAGAAACCGGCGGAACGCGCGTCCCGTCCGTAGCATGTCATCAAACACCGTTCGAATCGATCCCATGACGAGCATTCCCATTATCCGCTTCGACCACGTCACGTTGGGGTTTCCCGGGGTCATAGCTCTTCAAGATATTTCACTGGAGATCATGCAGGGAGAATTTGTGGGAGTCATCGGGCCCAATGGCTCGGGCAAGACCACCCTGTGTCGTGCCGTGTTGGGTCTGATGGCGCCGCTGCACGGCAACCTGCGGGTGTTCGATTGCGCCTGCGAAGAACTGCGCTGCCACCACCGCGCCCGCATCGGCTATTTACCTCAAAAGGGAATGATCGAACGTCATTTCCCGGTCACGGTCCTGGAAGCCGTGATGATGGGCCGCTACGGAGCCTTGGGACTTTTCACACGCCCGTCCGCGGGAGATCAAGATATCGCGCGGGAGGCACTGAACCACGTCGGCATGGAGGACCATCGGCACACCGCGCTCGGAGAATTATCCGGAGGCCAGCAACAGCGGGTGTTCATCGCCCGCGCGCTGGCGCAGCAACCCCAGATTCTCATCCTGGATGAACCGACCACCGGTCTCGACATCACGACCCAACACAGCGTGGTGGAGTTGATTCAACAGCTCCATAAGGAACTCGGCTTGACCATTCTCCTGATCACGCATGACATTAATATGATCCGTTCCCGAGTGGACCGTTTGGTGTTGCTCAAGACGAAGCTCTATGCCTCGGGTCGTCCCGAGGAGGTCTTGAAGCCGGATATTCTCAGCGAGGTGTACGGGAAAGAACTGGTGATTACGGACAAAGACTTTCTGCTCGTTGAAGACTACCACCGGCATTGACAATGGGGAATGCGGCGATTTCGCCATGTAGGGCGGGGAAGAACCACGGTGTTTCATGCGAATCGTTTCATGAGGTCTGAGCCTAGAGTAAGCATACTGCCGCGGAAAGTCGGCCCCTTCTGCGATCGACAATGAAGAATCCCTCGTTCAATCATCCGCTGACCCTCTCACCGAATTTCCCGAGCAATCGATGCTAGAGATGCTGACCTATGATTTCATGCAAAGGTCGCTGCTTGCCGCGGCACTCGTGGGATTGTTGTGCTCGGTGATCGGCGTCTTCGTCGTACTGCGGGGCTTGGCGTTTGCCGGGGCGGGAACCGCGCATGCGGCATTTGCAGGCGTGACGCTCGCTTATCTCGTCGGCCTTCCGCCGATGGTTCTCGCCATCGTATTTGGACTGGCCACCGTATGGATCACCGGATGGGTCGAAGAAAAGGGACGCATGAAACTGGACGTCTCGATCGGCATCCTCTATACCACGACCATGGCTCTCGCCATTCTCTTCCTCGGGCTCATGAAGAGCTACAATCCCGAGGTCTATGGGTATCTGTTCGGCAGCGTCCTCTCCGTGACCACCGAAGAACTGCTGATCATTGGAGCCTTGAGCATTCTGGTCCTGGGTGCCATCTTGCTCCTCTCGAAGGAATTGTATTTCATCGCCTTCGATCAGGAAATGGCCGAAGCCTCAGGCGTCCCGGCTCGGCAGATCTTCTATCTGCTCCTCTCGTTGGTCGCCCTCACTGTCGTGGTCGCCCTCAAGACGGTCGGCGCCATCCTTGTATTTGCCATGATTCTGATTCCTGCTTCCACCGCCTATCAACTCACCCACAGCCTTGCACAAATGACGCTCTACTCCGCGACTATCGGCATCCTGTGCGCGGTCGGAGGCGTCTTGCTGTCCTATGCGTTCGATTTGCCGTCGGGGCCCGCGATCGTGCTGCTCGCCACGGCTGTGTTCTTTGTGTCCGTCCTATTCTCGCCGAAGCGATTTCTCAGACCGGTTTCACACGCGCATCCATGACGCGGCTCATATTGCCCGCCGCTGAGCCCTGCCCACAGCTGATCGTTACATCATGCCTGCCGGGCCTGCTTGCTCC
>DASSBQ010000122.1:0-4725 GCA_035698625.1 Nitrospiraceae bacterium | reverse complement strand
TCGGGCGGTTCATTGCATGGTCGCGAGTCGGGGCTCGAGCCAATAGTGCCCGTATCGAACATCCTTGAGAAGGAGCGGAATGCGCTTCGAGAGGCGCAACAGCCAAGGATGCTGTGGGGTATGATCGAGCACCACATACATCTCGTTCAATATCGACAACCAACTCCGGTGTGACAGAAAGCAGACACCCGCGCCGGCCGTGTTCGCTCCCATCCTTCCAACCAGGGGCGCAAAATATTGCGAGCGCGTCAGAGCGTAAATGATCCGGCTCGGCGCGCCGTCGATAAATCCGTTGTAGTCATTTTCGTAGACCGAGAGCCTGCCACGTGCCGTCAGGCTGTGCGCACAGACGCGGAGCGTGGCCCGGATGTTCCCAAGGGTTCCGCTGTAACCGGCCGGAGAGACCAGGTGATGCAACAGCCAGTTGCAGAAGATGACGTCGAACTTGCCCAGGCCCAGGTGATCCAGTTCCAACGCATTTCCATGGACGACCGTCTTTCGAGCATCCGGTCTGATTTTGCGAACCATCTCCTCTGACAGCTCGAGCAAGGTGCCGTCTGAGCGCGGGAAGCGCATGAGAATGCCGTCGGCAAATGCGCCGTTTCCGGCCCCGAGGTCCAAAAACCGGAATTCACCGTTGAAGCCGCGAGCAAGATGATCGGTCAGGGTTGCCCACGCTTGCGGATTCATCAGATCCGCGTCGAACGCCTCCACCTGGTGCTCGGATAACCTCACCAGCGGATGATCCGTGAATGTGGTCTCGATCATCGTCGTTCATCCTAGAAACAAGGACATCATTCGAGTCCAGTTGTGCGAGCAGGGCGGGGCTTGACCACGCTGACAGCGGCTAGTGTCGGTTAGCGACGGGTGGGACATTTTCCCCGATCGGCGGGGGCTTCTGACACACAAAATAGTGGTTCTGTGTGAAGATCGGGAAGCACTTGGCCATGATGGCATCGATTGAATTGAACGCTGCCGCGCCGGCAATCGTATCGGAAACGGCGGCCGGGAGCCATGTCAATTCGTTTCGAGGAAGGAAGTTGTATCGTCCCCACTCCAGAAGATCGAACCGACCGTCTGCCGCCATGCTCCTTATTTGTTCGCGAGTATATTTCCTTTTGTGAAAGTACTTGGCAACGCCCAGTGCGCTACACAACGGCTCTGTCCAGCCATAGCGATTCGGGAAGTGAAAGCAGAGGAAATATCCTCCAGGTTTCAGGATACGCCAAATCTCTGCCAGAGAGGCGCGTTCGGTCCCTCCTGTTTCGTGAACATGCTCGAGGACACCAATACTGAAAACCAAGTCAAAGGTCGCGTCCGGAAACGGTAGAGAAACGGGATCGTCCGTGTGCCCGCGCGCATGAAGGAAATCAGGCCGGGAAAGCAAGTAGTCCGGAGGAGGGTCAAACGAAAACCCGGTGGTTCGGACATGCTGCTGCAGCAAAAAATACGCAAAGTGCCCGTTTCCGCACCCCCAATCCAACGCGTCTTTGCCTGGCGACAGATATCGCATGCTGACGTCGTAGACCTTTCGATACTGATACAGACGCGCAAGATAGTTGAAACTGAATATCTCGTTCTTCAAGCCTTGACTCCTTGCCAAGCGATAAAGCGAGATGACGTGTCCATCGGTGTGCGCTGTTTCCGCGTTGTTGGGTGAGTTAGAGTTGGATCTCATCTGCCTGTCTCCCACTCGCATCCTTGAAGAGGGCTTCGTTGGCAGCCGACCTTGTCGTCGGCTGGCACCTATTGGCGATCGACCAGACGTTTTCCCCGGCCACCAGGAAATCCCGGTCGAGGTCAGCCGCGCGACGCAGAAAGTTTCGGGCCGTCGCGCCTCCAGGAGCCATCCAGTCGTGCAGCTCGATGATCACAACGGGAAATGCGGCGAGCCAGTCCGTGTTCTTCGAGAACAGTTCCTTCTCGGCACCTTCGATGTCGATCTTGCAGATGAAGGGCTGGCATGCCGGGTGTCGCTCGAGGATGTCGGCGACGGTGATTGCCTCGATGGCACCTTCGTGCGCCAGCCGGGTCTGGTACCCCCAGGCGGCACTGTCGGGATTGACGATCGTCGCCCGCCCCCTTTCGCTGGCGATCGCGGCGTGGATGGGCGTGACCTCGGGCGCGTTCCTGCACAACATACGGAAATTGTCGGCATCCGGCTCGACAGCGACGACCGTCGCGCGCGGCCATGATTTTTGGAAGTACAGGCTCGCCAGGCCGATATTGGCGCCCAGGTCCACGATCAGGGGGGTCCGCATCGAGCGGTACAGCTCCACGATCTCTTGTTGGCGTGGGAGACGATGGACGTTGTAGTCGCCACCCAAGAAGATCTGCTCAAAGTTTAGCAAGTCGCTGCTGGCCGGCCGCAGAAACACCCGGGCATCCATGGCGCCGTCCTTGGCCATGACACGCACGACATCCGTTCCATCTTGTTGGCGATAATGCGGCCTGAACCTGAATTCGTGCCCGCCACGATGCGGCCGGCGGTCGAGGAACATTTTGGCGAGTGTCCTGGCGGGAGGAATCACGGCGATCTCCTCCGCGGGCTGTTTCTTCTAGTCAGCGGATAGATGAAGGACGTCAAACGCGTTGCCTCGTACCGGGTCCCTCGCGGAAGCTGCGTCGGTCGGTGCTGGATTGGCGATCGACCAGACGTTGTCGACGATCAACAGGAAATCCCGGTCGAGGTCGGACACGCGACGCAGAAAGTTTCGGGCCGTCGCGCCCCGGGGATGCAGCCAGTCGTAAAGCTTGATGATCACAACGGGGAATGCGGCGAGCCAGTCCGTGTTCTTCGAGAACAGTTCCTTCTCGGCACCTTCGACAGTTATTTTGCAGATGAAGGGCTGGCATGCCGGGTGTCGCTCGAGGATGTCGGCGACAGTGATTGCCTCGATGGCACCTTCGTGCGCCAGCCGGGTCTGATACCCCCAGGCGGCACTGTCGGGATTGACGATCGTCGCCCGCCCCCTTTCGCTGGCGACCGCGGCCTGGATGGGCGTGACCTCGGGCGCGTTCCTGCACAACATACGGAAATTGTCGGCATCCGGCTCGACAGCGACGACCGTCGCGCGCGGCCATGATTTTTGGAAGTACAGGCTCGCCAGGCCGATATTGGCGCCCAGATCCACGATCAGGGGGGTCCGCATCGAGCGGTACAGCTCCACGATCTCTTGTTGGCGTGGGAGACGATGGACGTTGTAGACGCTGGCCAAGAAAACATGGTCAAAGATCTGCAAGTCGCTGCTGGACGGCCGCAGAAACACCCTGGCATCCATGGCGCCGTCCTTGGCCATGACACGCACGACATCCGTTCCATCTTGTTGGCGATAATGCGGCCTGAACCTGAATTCGCGCCCGCCACGATGCGGCCGGCGGTCGAGGAACATTTTGGCGAGTGTCCTGGCGGGAGGAATCACGGCGATCTCCTGTGTTCGATCCGCGGGCTGCTTCTTCCAATCAGCGGATAGATGAAGGACGTCAAGCGCGCTGCGTCGGCTCCGGTGGTCCGTACCAATGACGCCGGCAAGGCAGCGAACATCAATGCCCATCCTGTTGCGGCGATGCGCTTCGTCGTGCTGTAAGCTGGCCATTGCCAGATCACGTGGAGATATCTTCTCAGCAGAGATGCGACAGTGTCATCGTGGCTCATCCGCTCGTCCGGCCGAAACTTGGTAGCCGTGAGCCGCTGCCGAAGGTGTTGCGGCCAACCCGCCACTATTGCAGCGTCGGCGCTCCCCTGCCTCGCGAGAAAGGAGTTCATCAACTCCACGGCGGCCATGTCTCGCCGAATGTCCGTCCACAAACCATCTACGTCGTATTTCGACATATTGTAGTTGTGTCGCCTCCAGGCCGCACAAGGCTCCTGCATCGCTCGCACCTCTCCATGCAGCGCAGACATAATAATCTCATAGGTGTCCGACCTGCGCGCGAACACGCATTCCGGCATCGGCATGATTCGATTGAGCGCGGCACGGGAATAGGCATTGCCGGACGTGGGCGGCGATGGATAGAACCCGAACTTTCTAAGAAGGGGGCCCATATCTCCCGAGGGCAGGCGATCGGCCATGATTTGGCCGGTGCTTTGCCCCTCGGCGTCAACGACCACGAGCGGATAGTGGACTTTCGCGACTCCCGGTTCGAACTTTTCGATGATGCGGGATGCTGCATCCGGAAAGAGATAGTCGTCCGAATCGAGAAATATAACGACATCCCCGGTAGAATGCTCAAATCCAACATTGCGGGACGATGCTTCTCCGCCATTGGCTTTGCGGACGGCTGTGATGCGATGTGCGTATCGTTCGAGCACGCGGGGCGATCCATCGGTAGACCCGTCGTCGACGACGACGACCTCGACATTTGGGTAATCCTGGCCGAGCGCGCTCTCGATGGCTTGGGGCAGATATCGCTCGTAGTTGTAGCTTGCGATCACGACCGAGCATTTGGGGCTCGACGGCATCATCGGCTTCCCCATTGCTTTGGTTGCCAGGCGCCGGAATTGGCACCAGCCCGTCGTGGCGGGTGAAGCGTGCGCCGACTCACTCGAAGCGATTGCTGGAACATGAGGGTTTCGCTTCGTGCTGCACGTAGACCTCCAGCGGCGCGAATGATCTGGCGCCGTGACCGGGCACTTGCGCGGTGACGGACTCGCCGGTGGGGTTGACCGCGACGACCGTCATCCCACAACCCGCATCGAGCGTGACTTGATTTACGACCGAGCCG
>DASSBQ010000121.1:0-12098 GCA_035698625.1 Nitrospiraceae bacterium | reverse complement strand
GACGGCCACATTCATGACCCGCAACTCTTCAAATACCACCCAGAAACACACATACCCGGCAAGGCGCATACCGGGCGGCTGCTCTTCGGTCCGCTTAGCGACAAGAAACGATGAAAATTGATTGCCGATCAACTCGGCTTCCAACATTTTGCGCGTCCAGGGGGCCGAGAAGCAAGCTTCTTCAATGTAAACAATTTCGTCCAGATCGGCGGCGGTCGCCGGCTCGATCATTATAACCGCTGGTGGTTCAGCATTACTCATACAATAGAGTTATTCAAGCTCTCTTGCATCACGGTGAACCGCCGAGAGTCCTGCGCGAACCGGAGCGGATATGTTTCGGGCGGGTTCGCCGCGCCGCTCGCTGCTTTTGCCGTTCGACCGGCGACATTCCACCACTCTGCTCATATTTTATGTCCGCTTCGGCGCGCTGGACATAGAGCGGCGCAATGCCGGTGCCGGCCAACTCCCTTCGGGCAAAACGTTCCATCGCTGCACGCCCCACGCTCACCGCCGAGGGGAACATCGCTTGCGGCGGGGCTTCGATCACGAGAGCACTCCGCGGGCCAAGCATTCTCCGCATCTCGGCGCCGTAGGCTTGCCACCCATCGCCGAGGACCATGACAGGATCCTGAATTGTGGCCAGCACCTGGTCCGGTGACGTCACCTGTTCAGAAACCAGACGGCACAACACCCTATCCGGCATCCATTCATAACGAGCCCAGTACACCTCGTTTCTTCGGCTTTTCAAGATAGGACAGATCTGCCCCTGACTCAAACGGAGATTCCAGGCCATGGCTTCGAGGGTAGGAACCGCCACCAAAGGTTTATGCAGCACAGTCCGGAATCCCAGCAACGTCGCCAGACCGACCCGAAGACCGGTGAACGACCCGGGACCTATTGATACCGCGAACCCGTCCAAGTCGTTGAGCCGCAAACCGGCTGTGCGCAGGACCCCGTCGATCGAGGGGGCCAGAAACTTGGCATGCGAACCCTCCGCATCCCGACCGGCACAAGCCACAACGATGGTGTCATCGAGAATCGCCACGCTTTGATACGAGGTGGCGCTATCAACGGCCAAGATTTTCATCGCCCTAGACTCGTCCTATCTCACCTGGTTGCAGCGGCACATTGGGAATAATTTCGTGAAACATGACTTGGACGGTCCCCTGCCCCTGTCCATCCTTCATCGAGATTTTAAACGGACGCAGCAACCGATCGTCGCGCCCCGGGCCTTCGGCCACCTGGGCAGCCCCGCGCACGGACGGCTCCCCGACCGGCCTGAAATCGTCATATTGCATGGTCGCTTCAATGTCGCCCGTGGGCGAGAGCCGTTCTTCCCGAACTACAACCAGCAGTCGTCGATCAAACCAGATGCGTCGGGCCGGTGTCGAGGCAGCCGCGTGATGGCCCTCAGTCGCATAGACATCCAGGCGATACCGCTCGCCCTCCTCGATCAGTACGGCCCGCTCGGAAGGGGAAATGGCGGTCGTCCCGATCACACCGCTCATCGCCCATACACTTAGTTGAAAAGCGCGGGCGAGCTTTCCCATTCGTTCGGGCTCGGACCGCCGGCCGTTGAGTTCCCGACCCATGGTCGGCAACCTGAGTCGATACGCATCGTCCGCTTGCACGAATTCAAACAGCTCGCCGCCGAACGCGGTGAACCCGCGCAATCGTATGGCATCCGGCTGTTGATAGAATACCGCTCCTTCCACCCGTTGGCCGATCGGGAGAATCCCTCCCGTAATCTTGGCGCTAAACAATCCCTTCAAGGAGCGCATCGCGGCTTGTCGTTCCATCAATAAAGCCGTGAGTTCCTGAAGAGTGGCTTGCTTGAGTGGACCTCCGTCGCGCGTGGCAAAGAGGCCGCAGCCGGCTAGAGGACTGAGGATAAAGGCAAGGAGGAGGCACAGGGCAAACAGCCGTCGCTTCGGATTGGTTCTCGTGACTGTCATCGTTGATCACGCCATGACAGCATCCAACGCCTCGCCAACTTCACGAATGCCGATCAGTTCAATCCCATCGACCGCATCAAGCTTGGCCAAATTTCGTTCGGGCAGCAGGCAACGGCGGAAGCCCATCTTGGCCGCTTCCCGAATCCGCAATTCGGCCTGATTGATGGCACGTACCTCTCCTCCCAAGCCGACTTCCCCCATGACCATGGTGAAATGATCGATGGATGATTCCCGCAGGCTCGATGTAATCGCCGTGACCAATCCGAGATCGATCGCCGGCTCCTCGAGCTGTACCCCGCTCACCACGTTCACATAGACATCCTGGCCCGACAGATGCAGTCCCAATCGCTTTTCCATCACGGCGAGCAGCAACGACAGCCGGTTCATTTCAACGCCATTGGCCATCCGCTTCGGCATGGCATACGATGTCGGAGACACCAGCGCTTGTAACTCCACCAGAATAGGACGGGTTCCCTCCAGACTGGAAACCACCACGGATCCGGTGCTCTGCAGCGGCCGTTCCGCCAGGAACAATTCGGAAGGGTTGGATACTTCAGCCAAGCCGCTGTCCTTCATTTCGAACACCCCAATCTCATTCGTCGAGCCAAACCGGTTTTTCACCGCGCGCAGGATTCTATAACTATGCCCCTTGTCTCCTTCAAAATAGAGCACCGTATCCACGATATGTTCCAGCAATCGGGGCCCCGCGATCGCGCCCTCCTTGGTCACATGACCGATGATAAAGACCGGCACGCTGCTGCGCTTGGCAAACCACATCAGCTGGCCGGCGACTTCCTGCACCTGGCTGATGCTCCCGGGGGCGGACGTCAATTGCTCGGTATAGACGGTTTGTATGGAATCCACCACGACGGCGGCCGGCCGAATATCCTGAACAGACTTCAGGATCTGTTCGAGCGAGGTTTCGGCCAGAATCAAGAGATTCCGATTCTCGACTCCGAGCCGTTGTCCGCGCATCTTGATCTGGCGCGGCGATTCCTCGCCCGATACATATAACACCTGTTCATCCGCCATCCCCAGACCCGGCAGTGCTTGCAGAAGCAAGGTGGTTTTTCCGATACCGGGATCGCCGCCGATGAGCACCAAGGAACCGGGAACGACGCCACCTCCCAAGACACGGTCAAATTCGCCCATTCCCGTATTGCGGCGGGCCTCTCCAATTACCTCGATCTCACAAATAGGGGTCGCTCCGTGACCGGCGGTCTTGAGAACTGCCGGCCGTCCTTTCGGAGCGACCGGAACCCGCTCTTCTTTCAGGGTATTCCAGGCGCCGCAATCGGGACAGCGTCCCAGCCAACGCGCAGCTTGGTGGCCGCATGCCTGGCAATGAAAACTTGTCTTGGCCCGCATCCGCCCGACCTTCTCAGCCGATCATAGGATTCTTAAACGGTATCTCATCTTAAAGGAGGACTCATGGAAAAGAAAAGGACGGCCATTTCGTCCAGCGGACGGCCATGGCATTCGGGCGCCCGGCAAGTCACCGGAACGTCTCACGGGAAGTACGCGATAACGCGGCGTCTTGTCTGCTCTTGTTTGAGGTGAGGCTTCCCGGCCGCGAATGTCCACCAATGCAGCGTCTCCGTGACCCAATTTCCAACGGAATCATACGAATATTCGTACCGCTTTCGACCGATCATCCGATTTTTTCGGTCATAAATGCGCTCCTCGGTCTGCTGACCATACACGTCGTAGTCGAATTCCGATCGTGACTCCCGCGCTCCGTGCAGATCATGCACGATTTTTTCGGCGACGAAACCCTTCGCATTGTACCGGACAGCGACGTGATAACCGGCAGTGGCTTTGGCAAATTGGAAGAGTTGGCCGGACTGTTCATCATAGGCATAGTTTCTGCTGTAGGTTTCTCCCACGATTCGGCCTTGCTCGTCATATCGGTAGCGATTCTGATTGATCAGGCTCGGCGCATTGAAATGGACCTCGCGAATGCGGTGGCTCTTGTCGTCGTATTCATAAAAGGAACTGTTGACGAACGTTCCGTCGGCCCAAGCCGTTACTTCGGCCAGCCGGCGCCATTCATTATCATGGACGAACACCGTGCGTTTGATTGGAGCGCCGGTATGATCACAAACCGTGTCAAGCCGGTTCAAGCCGGCTGCATCGTACTCGCTCGTGACGGCAATCCGTCCGAGTTCACCCCGGCCTTCAATCGGTTCCTGCATGCGCTGGACCAGGCGGCCAGAGTTATCATAGGAATAGGTTTCCTTTACCAAGTTCTCGATCGTCTCAACGCTCTTCACTGTTCCAATCAACCCTGCCTCGGTCCGATCGCTTCCCAGCTGGTTGCCGGCATAGAGTGGATCAGCATGCCGCAAGACGAGAAGACCCATGAAGGTAAAGAGGAGGAGGAAGGCCCGGGCCATGCCTTGGAGTTTCGCGAGACGACAGACGAGTCTCTGTTTCCGGGACGCTTCAAAGGACCGGCTCAACATGCGGCGGCAGCTCATCAACAAAGCGGCCGGACTGCCGGGTTCAGTGGAGGTATTCGGCATCGCGCCTCGCAGGCGGAGCGGAGAGACAGCCGCTATTCGGCAGAGGCCAGCGAGCCGAGAATGTGATACCCGCCGTCCACATAGATCACTTCGCCCGTTACGCCACGTCCAAGCGGGCTGATCAGATACAACGCCGTATCGCCGACCTCGGCTTGCTCGGTCGCCCGGCGCAGCGGGGCAAATTCCTTGTGATGATCGACCATTTTGCTGATCCCCGATACTCCTCGCGCGGCCAGTGTTTTGATCGGACCGGCAGACACCGCATTGACACGGATATTCTTCGGACCAAGGTCGTGCGCCAGATAGCGCACGGTCGCTTCCAATGCGGCCTTCGCCACTCCCATAACATTGTAATGGGGAACAACACGCTCGCTGCCGAGATAGGTCAGCGTCACGATCGCCCCTCCCTGGGACATGAGCGGCACAGATGCCCTGGTCACCGCAACGAGAGAATAGGCGCTGACGTCCAGGGCCGTGGCAAATCCCCGGCGTGTGGTGTTCACAAACTGTCCCGTCAATTCTTCCCGGGGCGCGAAGGCGACGGAATGGATTACAAAATCCAACCGGTCAAATTTTGTCCCGACCTGCTTCATCAGCGCGTCGATTTGGTCGTCGTCTCCGACATCGCAGGCCATCGCTTCCGATCCCGGAAGGCCGCTGATCAACTCTTCAACATTCTCCCGCAACCGGTCATTCTGGTAATTAAAGAACAGCTGCGCTCCTTCTCGAGCCGCAGACTGTGCGATAGCCCAGGCAATGCTATGCTTGTTTGCCACACCGATGACTAATCCCTTTTTGCCGTCCAGCAACATGGTCGCTTGATCTCCTGAAATGAACAGTCTTAACGCTCAAGATAGCATGGTCGGAAGGTGCGAGTGAACTGCCGTCCCGCCACGTACATTAGAGCTTCTTTCGAACATCCTTCCAATCCTTCGCCGTTTTCGCCTTGCGCGGCACCTCGCCCTTGCTTGGTTCCGGCACCAAGACGGCCTCCATACGGCGTTCCACCAGCGTGGCGGCAAACGCGGTGGACCGACCAATACCCGCTTTCATGGCGATCCAGCCCTCGTTCTTCAATTCGTCCAGCGTGGCGCCCAATCCCTCGGATGTGATTGTTGCATGAAGGACCAACCCTGTTGGAAATCCATTATCTCCGAGCCACTGCCGAAATTGTCCGACCTTTGCGGCAGAGAATGGCCCCTCGTTCTGCGCAGCCACATACATGACGTTATAGTAAAACTGCGCCATGCGCCCGAGCTCCTCTGCCGCATCAGGCGACGGTTTGATCTCGGCGGCAGCAGACTTGCCGAACGGCAGGGCCGGAAGCTCCGATGGCTGCTCCACCAATGCCAAGCTTTCCACGAGCAAGATCGGCCTCCGATGCTCCCACACAGCCAGCAAACCCGGCGCCCGAGAGGCTTCAACACGCGGCGAATTCGCAAGCGTCACGGCAAAGGTCACATTGCCCCGCATCTTCGGCGTGTATTCAAAATAGGCCCGGCCGTCTCCTCCCGTCATTGCCGAAGCCACTGCCTTGCCGGCGATTTCAAGTTGCAGTGATTCACCTCCCAGGCCGATCTCTCCCACCAGATTCTGTTGTACCAACCTCGCTTCAATTCTGGCGGGCCGATTGGGAATCGTAAGCGCGTCTCTGACGAGGAGGATTCCGGCCACCTTGGACGCCGCAGCGGCGGTTGTCCCCGGCAAAGCCCATAGCGTCAGCAACAGGAGGACGACCCGGTATCCGGTAGACGAACGCAGACCGTATCTGCGTCGTATGCCAATGGAGCGCCACCCGCCGGAAATAGAACGGGGCATCATAATAAACCCCGATCCCGCGTGACCACCAAGTAGGTGTCCCACATTGATACGGCCACCAGCCCGAGATACAGCCAGACCACCGGCCACCAGAGCAACCAGGCGGAACTGCCCACCCCGATCGAAATGATCATCAACCAGTAACCCCGCTTTTCTCCGATATAGAGATGACCAAGACCGGGCAAGAGGCACAATGAAGCGGCGCGCGCAGCGTGCCGTGATTTCTCACCAGCATCCATGACATGACCAATACAGACTCACAATTGGAGAAGCGCGGAACTACGCGGTAGTGCGAAGGGCGGCCATGACCTCATCAAGGTGGTCGTCCACCTTGACTCGTTTGAAGATGGCTTTCAGCTTGCCGGCCGGATCTATCACAAAGGTGGATCGCTCGATGCCCCAATATTTTTTGCCGTACATATTTTTTTGTTTATAGATTCCGTAGGCTTTGGATATCCGAGCATCTTCATCGCTCAAGAGCGAAAACGGCAGGCTGTATTTGGCAATGAACTTCTGATGCGATGTCCCATCATCCAAGCTCACTCCGAGTACGACGGCGCCGGCCCTTTTGATGGAATCCCGCGAGTCTCGGAATCCGCAGGCCTCCTTGGTGCAACCCGGAGTATCATCTTTGGGATAAAAATACAGCACGACCTGTCGCCCTTTAAAGCTCTTTAAGGCGACCGTCTTGCCGTCCTGATCCGGCAATGAGAATTCCGGCGCCTTATCGCCGACTTCCAGGTCTTCCGCCATGGTCTCGATACCTCATCTCGCCGCCACTACCGCGGGCCCCCGCCGAATACCGGCCGCTGTGTTCCATAAGGATGCTCCTTGGGGGGACCTTTCGGAGCAGCAGCCGGACTGCCGAATGGCCGCAAGGCGGGGGAATCCCATATCACTTTATCGCCTGGAGCCAGATTCGCCGCCTCGATGAACTGCTGGTGGGCCTGTTCGGTTTCGCCGACGGCATTGAGTGCAAGGGCCAAATTATAATGCGCAGGGCCGGAATCCGGAGCCGCCTTGACCGCCTGGCCAAAATAGGATTTCGCCTCTGCAAATTGCTTGGCCTGATAGGCTTCCGCGCCACGCTGTGTCAGCGATTTCGCGTCCGGGGTGGCCCCGGTTTCCAACATCAATGGCACCAGCGGTTTTGGCTTGGATTTAGTACATGAGATTGTCGCAATCAGCAGACAGACCGAGAGGGACACCATGATCCATTTCATGAGAGCACCTGTCTTATCGCGATCAACATCAAGAACGGTGGTTATGGCTTGGATTGTTTGCGCTGTTCTTCCTCAAACGTTTTTCGGTAGAGGACATCCCATTCTGCGCTGCCTTCGGCAATTGGACGGGAATACGACGCCAGCCTGGCTCTCACTTTGCGATCAATACCTTCTTCCAGGGCCAGCTCGGAAGCCAACACGCGTTTGATTTCCCGCAACACGCGCCCATCCTCTTCTCTCAGCCGGCAGAGCGCGCTTTTCTTCAACGCGCCCAGAATCAGATGGGAAAGATGGCTGGCTTTGTCGTCGCTGAGCATAGCGTCATTTACAGGATGATTCCTCGCTCCCGCACCAGTTTCTGCTTAATCATCGTAAACATCTTCTGGTAATCCGCCTTGCCTTGCTCGATTTCCCTCTCATACGTTTTCATGAGCTGCCGGACTTCGGTGTTCAATCGGTCCTCGACGGCCAACTCTTCGGTAATGGCGTGGTTGATCGAGTCACGCAGGGCTTTCCTATCGCCGGTGATTTCAAGATACCCTTGCTGTTCCAGTCGGCCGATGAGCCCGTCAGCCATGTGGTGAATGCGTTCTTTAGCCAATCGCATAGCGGATCCCGGTCGGCTCTTCCTTTAAAGGGGCTCGACGCGGATTCTCGACGACGCCATCGCCTGCCGAAGCATGGTCGCATCACCGAGGATCCGTCCCACGATATTGACCCGATCTGGCGGCACAGGGTCCACTCCCATACTCATCGGTGTGCGGCCGAAAAAAATGGCCAGGACTTGGCCTGCGCCCCAAAATGCCACGTCGCCGACCTTGACCTGCGTTGTCGCCGTTTCTCGATGATCCTTGACGCCGGGAATCTTGAAATAAAATTCCTCTCCCCACACGTTGAGTTGATCCTCGACCGGCAATGCCTTATAGATTTCTTCCGCCGTTCGGCTCGTCTTGAGCTCTGCATCGAGTTGGATGCCGCCCACCCTGATTCGGATTCGCTTGTTCGTCGGTTCCGTCATGCGCCAGAATCTCGCTGTGATGTCGTGAGAAGAGTTGGAATGGGTTGCGCTTGCGTTGGTCGGCGACTCTAGCTTGTTTATCCTTCGAAATCAAGGCTACAATCCCGGCGTAGAAGGCTTTACCCGCGATGTTGACGTCGACATTTATACATCTGAAGGGGATCGGCTCATCGACGGAACGCCGGTTGTGGCTCGACGGCATTCGAGACTGGACCGCATTCTTGAACCAGCCCCTTGTTTCCGGCATTTCCATGGAACGCAAAGCCTTGTATGACAGGGATATAGCCGCCGCGACATCGGCTCTTGAAGAAAAAAACTCCCGCTATTTCACCCGTCGTCTCCAAGCCAGAGAGCACTGGCGGCTCTTCGAGACTTTCAAGCATCGTATCCTCTACATGGACATCGAAACCACGGGAACTTCGCCATACGACGGCTATGTCACCATGGTGGGCTTGTATCGGAACGGTCGCATGAGCACATTGGTCCATGGAGAGTCGCTATCTTCCGGCCGGCTGCAGGATGAACTCGATCAAGCCGATCTCCTCGTGACGTTTTTTGGAAGCGTCTTCGACGTGCCGTATCTGAAGGCTAAATTCCCTGAGGTGCGACTGGATTTGCCTCATTTCGATCTCTGTTTTGCCGCTCGGCGACTCCGACTCACAGGTGGACTGAAGTATATTGAACAGGAATTCGATATCGTCCGGCCTACCGATATTGCTTCACTCGACGGCTGGGAAGCCGTGAGACTCTGGCACCGCTGGCGTGCCGGGAGCTCGGCCGCGCTGGATCTCCTCATTCGATATAACGAAGCCGATACCCGGAATCTCGAGACGCTGTCGGAATTGTTATATCCGCAACTCGTAACCCACTACGGGCCACCTGATCTGCACGTCAGCCCTGCTCTGTCCATTGAGGAGCAGGTCATCTGATGATGCAATGGTACGGGGTCGGAGCAAGCCATCAAGGACTTGTTCGCCCCACCAATCAGGACGCCTTTCTGGTCGATAATGAACTTCAACTGTGGGCGGTCGCCGATGGAATGGGAGGGCACCCAGGCGGCGATGTGGCAAGCCGGCTGGTGATTGATTCCATCGCCGGGCAGGCACGTCAGAAAGCCATTCATCTACAGGGCTGGGCGGAGCAAGGCGAATCTGTATTGCGGGAAATGATTGAGTCCGCGCATCATGCGATTCTCGATCACTCCCGGCGGCATCCCGGGCTGGCTGGAATGGGGACCACTCTGACGCTGCTTCACATTTCGTCGCAGCCTTTTCCCGCCGCAACCATAATCAATGAGGGAGACAGCCGCGCATATCTACTGAGAAACTCCGCGTTGACACAACTGACTCGCGACCATTCGATGGTCGAAGAATATGTCGAGCAGGGCCTGCTTTCCGTGGAACAGGCGCTCCACCATCCACAGCGGCATGTGCTATCCCGGGCTGTAGGTTTGGGCCCGCGCTCGGATGTGGATGTCAGGACCCATCGCCTTGAGCCAAACGATCTCCTGATGCTCTGCACCGACGGACTCACGAAAATGGTGGAGGATGCGTATATCGAGAGCACGATGAATGCATCCCCTCATGATCCGGACGCCGCGTGTCGGGCGCTCCTGATGGCAGCCCTTGATGCGGGGGGGATTGACAACATTACCGCCGTGGTCCTAAGCGTGCGTGCTTAAAGCAGGAGAAATATCCATTTGACAAGGCGCCGAGCTACCAGGTAGCCTCCGAGATTATTTGTTCCCCCACTACCTCACCGACATCGCAGATAATGAAACGGACTCATACCCGACAACCATGTCCAATTCCAAAATATTGGAGCTTGATCGCCGTCGCTTTCCTGATCGTCGGCATGGTGAGTTCTTCATTCGCAGGCGACGGCTCGGACGTTGAGGCCGTGCTCCGCAAGCTCGTCCAGGCAAACGCCGACAAGGACTTGTCAGCTATGGCTCAGCATATGTCGCACGATGTTGATGCGATCGGCTATAGCATCGGCGGCCGGAAATACATAGGTTGGGAGCCTTTCGCAGATGAGATGCGCAGTGAATTCGAGTCCGTGAGTCGTCTTGAACTCCCGATTTTAGACCTTCGCGTATGGACAAAGGGGGATGTCGCGTGGTTCGCAATGGAGCTCGACTATATCCGTCACGTCACTATGCATGGACCACAGGAAGCCTCAACCCAGCGTATGGTGATTCCTTTGCGGGAAACGGGTGTATTGGAGCGGCGGGACGGCCGATGGACACTGGTCTCGTGGCATGAATCGTCGCGCGAGGGAAGCCCGTCTGGCAGTACCGGCGCATCACACGACCTTAAGCATCGAACCTCCACCGATGCATCCGCTCCTTCAGTCGCCTCTCAAAGCTATGATCTCAGCGGCGAATGGGAAATTCTGGAGATCGAAGAAAACAAGACCTACCGCGCGACACTGGATCGTCACGGAAACGGACCCTACACCTGGCAAGGCGGCCAATTTACCACCACGAATTTTAATGACCGTCGATGGCATGGCACGTGGAAACAAACCGGCAATGACCGAGAAGGCGGATTTGAATTGGTGTTATCCGAAGACGGCACGCAGGCAAAAGGGATTTGGTGGTATCTACGAGTGGGGAACAAGGACAATATTCCTCCCCGTCAACATGGCGGCAGTTATGTCTGGAAGCGGTTAACCTCTCCTTCGACGAGCACTCAGCAGTGAACGGCGCGAACTAAGGATTGCCCGATCTACGGGCTTAAAGATATGAGGAGAAGTAATCATAGCCGCCGACGCAAGGAAGGAGAAGGTATGCTGAAGAATCTCATCTTGTTACTGCTCGTCTCATTTGGCTGGCAACCGTTCGCCTTTGCGTCAGGTGAGCATGATCATCATGCCATCCCCACAATGCCGAGCCGGGCAGCCACCAGCGTGACCATCGAAAACAACGTCGTCGCACTCACGTTCGGCCCGGTAGATCTCCCTTCGTCACATGACGGAGATCTCGCCGCCAGCATGCCCAAACATATTTTTCAGCTTCCTCGGGATATGTACATGACGGGCTTCAAGTCCGAAGTGTTTACCAAGGACGGACAACAGCTCCCGAAGAACTACCTGCACCATATCTTGATGCTCAACAACGACAAGCCGAGCGTGTCCTGCGATGGAGAGCCTTTGTTCTTCGCGGGAGCCGGTCTTGAAATGACCGAGGCCCGTTTTCCAGACGGCTACGGTGTGAAATTGGCCAAGGGACAAAATCTCATGTCGGTCGTGGCGTTTTATCACAAAGCTCCTCCAACCAATGATGTGATGGCCCGCTTTACCATGTATGTTGCGCCTGAAGGGACACCCGTGAAGGAGATGGACGTGTACCAGGTGGGTGTAAATATCGTCTGTTACAGCAAATTCGGACAGCGTGGTGCCGACCAAACCGACGAAGGGATTGAAATCAAACCGGGTGTTAATGTGCAGTCAGCGCCGCTGAAATTCAACATGGACGGTTGCGTCAAATTTGCTTATCCCCATGGCCATGATGAACTTCTCCTCATTGCGCTTGAAAACAAGACCGAGAATCGGACCC
>DASSBQ010000120.1:0-13559 GCA_035698625.1 Nitrospiraceae bacterium | reverse complement strand
CAAACGCCGGCTGGTTCGCTCCACATACCGCAGAAGCGGAAGGACCTGGGGATGCGTGAGTTCCCGACGATTCGGAAGCGCTCGTCTTCGCCATTGCCTCACATACCACGGCAGGTAGAAGAGTCCCAATTTCATGGCCTGCCGCACACGCTCCCGCCCGTTCGACTCATCGGCATAAAAACCTTTGGATCGATCCACGTGGCGGCTCAAGGCCTCGCGCACGATAAATGGCCGCAGGATATCCGTCGCCCCTTCGCCGATCCGATACATCTCCGCGTCCCGCACGAGCTGCTCCATCCCGAAGGCCGGCTCACCTCGTCGCTGCTTGGACTCCGCAGTTTCATAGCCCATGCCGCCGAAGATGATCTGCGCATCCCGCAAAAATCGAATCGTATGCTCCGAGCAGAACAGTTTCGCCACGGCGGCCTCGATCCGGAGGTCATACCGATGGTGGTCCGCCAGATGCCAGACCAGCATCGACAAGGCTTCCATCGCGAACAAATGGCCCGCCATGTCCCCGATGCGAATCTGTTGGGTTTGCCGCTCCGCCAGGGCCTTTTGAAACGTGCGGCGATGATTCGCCCGATCCAGCGTGGGCTGCCACGCCTGTTTTGCCATACCCAGACAGATGGCCGGAATGCTGATCCCGCGTCCGACGTTCAGGATCGTCAAGGCATACTTCAATCCTTTGCCGATGTCCCCGATGAGCTGGTCGGCCGGGACTGAAACGTTCTGTAAGGTGATATGGGCATTCTCGATACCGCGGCAGCCTTCGAACTGGCAGCGCTGACGGACGGTGACACCAGGACTGGCCATGTCCAGAATAAACGCCGAGTGGACTCGGTCCTCCGCATCCTTGCCGCCGGGAACGGGCAGCCATTCCATTTTTCCTTCTCGTTCGATCCGGCGCGCCGGCACGCGCGCAATCAAGGTCAGGTATCGTGCGATCGGGCCGTTCGTACACCAAAGCTTCTCGCCGTTCACCAGAAAGTGCGTCCCGGTGGCATCGAGCACCGCTTCCGTCTGGATATTGGCCGCATCGGAGCCCGTCATCGGCTCCGTGAGCGCGAAGGCGGAGATCGCTTCTTTCGCCACCAGTGGGAGGTATTTCTTCTTTTGTTCGTCATTGCCAAAGAGAAGGATCGGCATCGCGATGCCGATCGATTGCGGAACCGCGACCGTCAGGGCGAGGATGTTGCTCCAGCTCGCGATCAGGGTCAGCACGCGCCCATAATTCGTATAGGAAAACCCGAGGCCGCCGTACTCCTTGGGAATCTTCATGCCGAAGGCCCCGAGCTTGAACAGTCCCTGAATGACTTGGTCCGGAATCTTGGCGCGCCGTTCAATTTCATCCGGATCCACATGATGGACCAAAAAATTCTCGATCTGCTTGCAGAATGCGTCACCGGCGGCCTTGTCTTCGGGCCGTTCCGGCGGCGGCAGGAGCAGATCAAAGTCGGGACGCCCGTCATAGAGCCCGGCCATGAAGCTGGCTCCCATGAACCGTTCGCGGGCTTCTTCAATCCGCTCGAACCCCTTCAACAGTCGGTTCATCTCCCGCCTCGCGCTCTCTCCTCCTTGAATTGGCGGTCCCGGTACGCGGCCAGCGCGCCGGCCAACCGAGTTTTCAATTCCAACCGCTTGGGTTTTCCGGTGGAAGTGTAGGGAATGTCCTCCCCCAGGATGATGACCTTTGGCTGTTTCGCAAACGGCAGCCGGCTATGACAATGGGCCAATATGTCCGCCTCCTTTGGCGGCGCGCCGGCTTCCTCCGGCACGATGTAGGCGGCGATTTCCTCGCCGTAGTAACGGTTTTCAAATGCGACCGCCATGGCAAACTTGACGGCCGGGTGCCCTTGGAGCACGTCGTCGATCTCCAAGGGCGAAATGTTGACGCCGCCGCGAATGATCAATTCCTTCATGCGGCCGGAGATGAACAAGAACGGGCGTCCTTGTTCGTCGTTCACGAAGAAGCCCTCGTCTCCAGATCGGAACCATCCCCACTGGAACGCGGCTTCGTTCGCATCCGGACGCTTGAAGTAGCCTGAGCAGACCGTTCGGCCCCTGATACAGATCTCGCCGCGCGCTTGCTCCGAGACCGGCTTGCCCTGCTCATCGAGTATCGCCATCTCGTTGTGCCGCAGCGGCAGACCGATCGACGGGAACTCATAGCCGCCGAGCCAGCGGCGATGCGCCTCGCGCGACAGGTCATTCGGCAGAAAACAGGAATAGCAGGTCGTCTCGGACAACCCGTAGCCGTGACGGATGGTGAAGGGAAAGCGCTCCTCGAAGCGCGCCGCCGTATCCTTGAGCAAGGGTCCGGCCCCGCAGATCAGGCCGCCGAAACAGTCCAGCCGATAGCGGCCGATGTCTTCATCGGCGGCCAGGAGAAATTCGAGTAACGTAGGAACGACGCTGACACAGGTCACCTGCTCCTCATGGAGGCGCCTCCAAAAGGCGCCGGCCTTGAACTTCCGATTCAGCACGATAGCGCCCTTGCAATAGAACGGCGTGAGCAAGGTCACCACGATGCCGTTCACATGATGGATCGGCAGGACGCACATCAATCGATCATTTTCGCCGAAGCCGTGCCATTCGGCGATGGCATCGGCATCGATCAGCAGGTTGGCGGCCGTCAACACGACTCCCTTCGGGGTCCCGGTCGTACCCGAGGTATAGATGATCAGCGCGTCATCGTCGAGACGGGACAGTTGGGGAGGGCGGCCATTCTGGGTCTGGTCCGGCGACGAGCCTCTCTTTCCGTGATGCGCGCCTTCCAGAGATCCATCGTCCCCCAGCGCCACTACGTCATGCAATGAGGGCAGGTCTTGCTGGAGTTGGACAAGCTCATCGTAACAATCAGGCCGGCAGATAACCGCCGCCGCTTCCGAATGCTCCAGGATGTAGCGCTTCTTCTCGAATGACTCCTCGACGTTGATCGGCACGACAGCCGCGCCTAATCTCCACGCGGCGAAGTAGACCAGGACCGTCAGGTCGTGATTGAACAGGACCGTCGCAATCCGGTGCCCGCGCCGGAGCCCTAACCGTTCATGAAGAAAGCCCACCGCTCCTTCCACCAGGGCGCCGAACTCCGCATAGGTGTAGGAACGTCGCACCTGGGCGTCATCATCGTAGTACGTCAGCACCGTCCGATCCACCAATCGGGGATCGTGCACCCGCGCACGGAAGAACTCCGCAAACGAGGACCACGGGAGCAGAAACGGCGCCCCCGCCATGCCGCGCGCTTGTTCGATTCTGTCTTCAACGCCGGTCAAGAGGCTCATACGGTCTCGGCGCCGGACCCGTATAGAGGGCCCGCGGTCTGATCAAGCGGTTATGATCCTGTTGTTCAATCACATGCGCGCACCACCCGGCGATGCGGGAACAGACGAACAGCGGCGTATACAGCGGAGGCGGGATGCCCATCAGCAGGTACGTCACCGCCGTATAGAAATCCAGATTGGGATAGAGGCCTTTCTCTTCCTGCATGATGCGGTCGATGGTATGGGCGATTTCAATCCATCGGTGTTCGCCGCAGAGATGACTGAGTTGCTCCGCATGGCGCTGAATGATGGCGGATCGGGCATCGCCGTGTTTCAGCACCCGATGGCCGAACCCCATGATCCGTTGCCGTTTCGCGAGGATCTCGCGGACCCATGCTTCCGCTTTTTCGGGACGTCCGATCTCCACCATCATCGAGGCCACTGCTTCATTCGCTCCGCCATGCAGCGGCCCTTTCAACGACGCCACGGCGGCGGTGATGGCGCCGTGCAAATCGGTCAGGGTGGAGGCCACGACCCGCGCGGCGAAGGTGGAGGCATTGAATTCATGTTCCGCATAGAGAATCAGCGAAACATTCAGCACCCGCGCCATCGGCTCGATGAATTCGTCTTCCTCTCGATCAGTCAGTAGCTGGAGCAGATGATGGGCAAAACTCTTCTTTGGTTCCGTCCGACCCGGCTGACTCCCGGCGGCCGCGTCACGCATGTGCGCGATGAGGAGGGGAATTTGACCGAGCAGCCGCACGGACTTTCGGAGATTAGCCTCGTGAGAGCCGTCCTGCGCCTCCGCGTCCGCCAATCCTAATAGTGAAATGCCGGTCCGCAAGGCGTCCATCGGGTGGACGCCCACGGGAATAGGCGCCAAACAACGCTGAACCGAGCCGGACAGGATCCGGCCGCAATCCATGAGCCCGCAAAACTCATCCAATTCCTGTCGATTGGGCAGATGACCGTACAGCAGGAGATACGCGACCTCTTCGAAGCCACTCGATTCCGCCAGGTCCGCTACCGCATAACCGCGATAACGAAGACCGGCTTCTCCTTCATCGACCAGGCAGAGGCCCGACTCGCCGGCGATGACGCCTTCCAAGCCGGGACTGTAGGTTGGAAATGACAAAGACTCAGCCCCCGGCCGCTCTTTCATTGTTTGATTCATAGGCCCTCCGCTCTTGTAACGCCGTCGGGTCATACTGAAGCAATTCATACAACTCTGCTCTGGTCATCATCTGCTGCAACACATCGCGCTGGGATCCCGCCTCCTTTAGATCGGCTAGAAACCGTTCGATGGCCCGCATCGCGATCCGCAGCAGACTGACGGGAAACAGCACGCCGCGGTATCCGAGCTCCCCGAACCGGCTGACAGACAGGTAGGGACTCTTTCCAAACTCCGTCATGTTGGCGATCAACGGGACCTCTATTCCGGCCTTACTCATTGCCGAGGAAAACAGTTCAAATTCCCTCTCGGATTGCAGCGCTTCGGGAAACAGCGCATCGGCCCCGGCTTCGGCGTAAGCCAGGGACCGATGGACAGCTTTGTCCATTCCCTCGACGCTGCGCGCGTCAGTGCGGGCCACGATGAGAAAGCCCGGATCATGCCTGGACTCGACCGCCGCGCGAATCTTCGACACCATGTCATGTGTCTGTACCAATTCCTTGCCGGCAAGATGGCCACATTTCTTCGGCAACTGCTGATCTTCGATTTGCATCCCGGCAAGACCCGCCTCTTCAAATGAACGGACAGCCGCTGGAATGGCGGAGGCCGGCCCGAACCCTGTGTCTGCATCCACGATCACAGGAATCGCGACTGACTTAGCGATGGTCCGTGCCTCCCCCGCAACCTGCTCTAATGAAAGCAGGCCGATGTCGGGAAGGCCCCGAACCGCGGAAATGGCTGCTCCGGAGACATACAGCGCATCGTAGCCGGCCCGTTCGATCTGCATCGCCGTCAAGGCATTGAAAGCGCCGGGAATGGCAATCGTCTTGCCGGCGAGCAAATCCCGGAGCCGCCCCGCTTTGGATAACGTGTTGGATTTAGGCATGCTTCGCCTTCAAGAGCGAAATCAGGCCGCTGAGATCCTTGGCCTGATCCAACGTCCAGACGGCATCGAGCACTTTCGACATGCGGAGGCGAGGGAGCCGCCCCTGCACCAGACGACGAAATTTGTCTTCGACCTCGCGATCAGACATCGGGTGAAGCGGATGACCCAGGGGTATATCCGCTTGCTTCCTGTAGGATCGCCCGGCCTGTGTTCGGACCGTGATCCTAGTCGGCATGGATTCAGGATAGCGATCTACAAATTCCGGCTCCCGCACCACGCGGGTCTTCTTCATCAATTCGCGCAAGGCGGGATCGCCGAGTCGTTTCTCGCTGAACGAGTGCAGGTTGACGCGACCATCACGCAAGGCCACCGCCACGCAGTAAGGAAAACTATGGTCGGCCGTCTCCCTGCTGGCCGGCTGCCACTTCTCGGGATCGCGTCCAATAATTTCGATTGCGACGTCGTAGCTGCCGATCTCGATCTCCGAGAGGTGGTCGATCACGTCGGGGCCTTCGGCCTCGATTAATTCCTTGCGCAACGCGAGTGCCGCCTCCACCGCGGTCTGCGCATGGTATTCCACAGGGAAATGCTTGATGTAGGTCTCCAGTATTTTGAACCGGCCGGACGATTCTCCCTGGATGACTTCCCGACCCAACGGCGACAACTCAAACGGTCCGGACACCAATTTCATGAAGCCTTTTTCTCCTTCGAACAACGGCGCGGGTCCCGACATCCCCCGCTGAGCGAGGAGAGCGGCAAATACGCCATTGCGCGCCGCGTTCGCGAAGGCCGAGGCCTTCCACATCGACAAATCGCCGACTCTCGTCTGCCGAAGCGCCACGTTCGCCACACCGGCCAACGACGCCGCGTGGGCCGTCTGCGCCATGGACAACTTCATCACCTTTGCCGCGGCCAAGGCCGAAGAGAACGGCCCGTAGGTCACATGATCCCATCCACGCGGCCGCAGCGCCGCTGCATCGCACAGCCGACATTGCACTTCATAGGCCAGCACGATCGCCTGGATGACCCGCTTGCCGGATGCGCGCGCCGTTTCGGCGACAGCCAGAACCGCGGGAATATTATCCGAAGGGTGGGCCGGTTCTTTGGAGAGATAGGTGTCGTTGAAATCCAAATATCGCACGCCGGTTCCGTTGGCGAAGGCGGCGAGATCCGGCAAGGCCTTGTGTGCGGTTCCCCATACCGTCGCGCCGCCGGGGAGTCTGACTGACTGCGCCATGGCGCGCGCAATGCGATAAGGCTTGGCTTTCCAAGCTCCCAATGCACAGCCCACGCTATCGAGGATCCGTCGCTTGACCTCATGGACGACCTGTGCCGGCAAGTCGTCATAACAGAGGGATTGGGTATACCGGGCCAAGCGATCGGTCAGCATGCCAGACCTCCGATAGATTCGGCTTACGAGGAACGAGCGGCTGTTTTGACATCCTCCGTTTCAGCCAGTTTAGGCTGCCGCTTTTCAAGAAAAGCCTGCGTGGCTTCGTGCTTGTCTTGCGTGATACACAACTGGCCGAAGAGTTCCGCTTCGCGAGCCAATCCTTCCGCCAAGGGAATATCGAGACCGCCGCTGATGGCATGGAGCGCCGCTTGGACGGCTGTCGTCCCGCGCGAAGCAATCAGTCCGGCGAGGGCTACTGTCTGGGCCAGCACCTGCGATACGGGGAACACCCGGCTCACCAAGCCGATCCTCAAGGCTTCATCCGCCGAAATGCTTGTCCCGGTCAGAATCATCTCCGCCGCCCTGGACGGACCGACAACTCTGGGCAGCCGCTGAGTGCCGCCGAACCCCGGTATCAACCCGAGTTTGATTTCCGGCAGGCCCAACACGGCTCCCTCGGAGGCAATGCGGATATGGCAGGCAAGCGCGAGTTCAAGGCCGCCGCCGACGCAGGTTCCATTGATGGCCGCCAACACCGGCTTGTGGCAGCGTTCAATACGGTCGAAGACTCTTTGGCCGCGCCTGGAAAATTCCGTTCCGAGATGCGTGGTATTGAGATGGATCAACTCGTGAATATCGGCGCCGCCGCAAAAGAACCGGCCCGATCCGGTCAAGATGACGGCGCGGACATAGGGATCTTCTTCCACCTCTCGGAGGCTCTGTTCCAGTTCCTTGAGCACCGCAAGGTTCAGCACGTTCGCCGGGAGGTTATGCAGGGTGATCCTGGCGATATGATGCGAGATGGTCATCAGTTGATGAGGCATGACATCTCCTTATCGAGACACGAGCCGTTAATGTCGGTTCCGTAAGAGCTTAGGTGCCCGGACCTTTTCATGCTCCGCGATCGCGGCCATCAGTTCGGTGATGCCTTTGGCCTGCGGAGCCGTCACAGGAAGGACCAATCGACACCACTCGCGCAAATCTTTAAGGCTGGCGTCCGCTCCGGGAAGATCGCTCTTGTTGACCACGACAATGTCCGCAACTTCCAAGAGACCGGCCTTCATTGCCTGAATCTCATCACCCAATCCGGGAGCGACGACCGCCACCACCGCCTGCGCCACACTCGCGATGTCCGTTTCGCTTTGTCCGACCCCGATGGTCTCGATCAGGATCACGTCGTACCCGGCCGCCTGCAAGACGCAGACTGCGTCGTTCGTGGCCTGAGCCAGTCCCCCTCGTTGCCCGCGCGAGGCCATGCTGCGGATGTAGACCATCGGATCGCTCGCGTGGTCTTGCATCCTGACGCGGTCGCCCAGGACGGCTCCTCCTGTAACGGGACTACTGATATCGACGGCCAGCACTCCCACCTTCTTGCCAAGGCGCCGGTACGCATGAATGAGCCCGTCGATCAGTGTGCTTTTGCCGGCCCCCGGATAGCCTGTGATGCCGATCACCGCCGCTCGGCCGCCATCCCTCCCGAGTAACCGGCGGACCGCAAGGGCGTCGGGCTCCCGGTTCTCCAACCGGCTGATCAGGCGCGAGATGGCCCGGATCTCGCCGGCCCGGACTGATGCGGCCACGGCGTCGATCCCTGCCTGATTCCGCTTCGTCACATCGCTGAATTGCGCGACCGCCACCATGTCAGGGCCTTTGCGATTCACAATTCTTCACTTGAGAGAGCCGGCTGCGTAGCGGATGTTTCAGCATCTTCTCGAGTTGCCGCGCCGCTGCCACGACCTGTATTTCATCCACCGGCACCGTCGCTCCGGACGCTTTCAACGCAGAGATGACATCTTCCGTGGCCACATTGCCGGAGGCGCCCGGCGCATAGGGGCAGCCGCCAAGGCCGCCGGCCGAACTGTCGAAGGCATCGATCTCATAGTCGCTCCAAGCCGTCAATACGTTCGCGACGGCCATGCCGTACGTGTCGTGAAAGTGCAGAGAGAGGCCGGTTCGTGGGACCTGCGGGAGCACGACATCCAGCAACTTCCGGACATCAGCCGGAGATGCTCGGCCGATCGTGTCACCCAAAGAAATCTCGTCCACTCCCAGATCAAACAGCCTCCTCATCACGTCCATGACTCGTACCGGTTCAATCTTGCCTTCATACGGACAGTACCAGGCTGTCGAAATGTAGCCACGCACGGCCATCCCGTCTCGTCGAGCCCCCGCCATGACCGGCTTGAATCGACCCAGCGACTCTTGAATCGTCGCATTGATGTTTCGTCTGGTGAAGGTTTCGGAAGCGGCAGTGAACACTCCGATCTTGTGCGCCTGTACAGAACGGGCACGCTCAAGACCTCGTGCATTCGGCACCAACGCCGAATAGGTGACACCCGGCATCCGTTCGATCTTGCGAAAGACATCCTCCGAATCCGCCATTTGCGGCACTGCGTGACGTGACACAAAGGCTCCCGCTTCGATCTCGGCAACTCCGCTTCGCGACAACGCGTTGATGAACGCGACCTTGGACTCCGTGGTAATGACGGCCTGTTCGTTCTGCAGTCCGTCTCGAGGACCGACCTCGGTAATACGGATCCGATGAAGCTCGGTGCTAGAGTCGCCGGCCTGCACCGTGACGCGTCGTGACATGCGCGGGCTCGCTCTCCTCATCCGTTTTGGCCTGTCTCCATGCCGGTGGACGTTTCTCCAGAAAGGCGCGAAGCCCCTCCTGGGCCTCTGCGCCAATGCGCGCCTGAGCATTGGCCTCCACAGAGAGAGACCCTTGCTCGCCTGCCGGCACGGCCCGCAGGCGGCGAAGCAAGGCCTTGGTCTGTCTGGTCGCGTCCGGCCCCAGGCGCACAATGGCATCGGCCAACTCTTCCACCCTGCTGTCCAACTGGTCGGTCTTCATCACCTCATGAACCAGACCGAATTGTTTGGCCACAACCGCGGAAAATGGTTCCGCGGTCAGGCAGAAACGACGCATGAAGGACTCGCCGGCCTTCCGAAGCAGGAAGGGGGCAATGACCGCCGGGATCAAACCCAGTTGCACTTCGCTGAGCGTGAACATCGTCTCTTCGACGGCCACGACGACATCGCAGACGGCAAGCAATCCGACACCGCCTCCGAAGGCATTTCCCTGGACGCGGCCGATGACCGGATGAGGACATTCATCGATGATCCGATACATGCCGGCCAGCAGGCGAGCATCATGCCTCGCCTGTTCAATTGAGAGTTGGTTATCCTGACTCAGCCAGCATAGATCGGCCCCGGCACAAAACACCGGCCCGGCGCTCGTCAGAATCACGCCCCTCACCGTCTGATTGGTGGTGAGTTGTGCAAAAATTTCGTGAAGCTCGGAGACCATGCGCTGGTCAAACGCGTTGCGGCGCTCCGCTCGATTCAAGGTCACGCGGGCGATGCCGCCGCGGGACTCGACTATGATGGAAGTCCATTCGGCCATTTCAGCCTCACATGCGAAAGACCGGCGCACGCGATTCGCGAGTCGGCATCAAGGCCGCCAGATCCAGGCACAGACCCAGCACGCGTCGAGTTTCGATAGGATCCAAGATGCCGTCGTCCCACAAGCGGGCCGTGCTGAAGTACGGACTGCCTTCTTGTTCGTACTGTTCGAGAATCGATTCGGTAAGCCGTCGCTGTTCGTGGTCCGACAACGCGCCTCGTTCTCGCCGGCGCTGTTGCTGTTTGACTGTCACCAGCACCTGCGCCGCTTGCTGCGCCCCCATGACCGAAATCCTCGCATTGGGCCAGACAAACAGGAACCGGGGTCCGTACCCGCGACCGCACATCGCATAATTGCCGGCTCCGTGCGACGCGCCGATCATGATCGTAAACTTCGGCACTTCGGCCGTGGCCACCGCCTGAACCATTTTCGCCCCGTCTTTGATGATCCCGCGACCTTCGTACTCTTTCCCGACCATGAAGCCGGGAATATTTTGCAGAAAAATCAGCGGAATCCGCCGTTGGGAACAGAGTTGCACGAAGTGAGCGCCCTTCTGCGCCGACTCCGAAAACAAAATGCCGTTGTTCGCCACCAGGCCTACCTGGTGTCCCATCCAATGGGCAAACCCGCAGACCAGCGTCTGACCGTAACGGGCTTTGAATTCTTGGAACCGGCTCCCGTCTACCAATCTGGCAATGACTTCATGCGCGTCACAGGTTCGGCGGGGATTCGCGGGAATTAGACCGTAGAGTTCTTCCGCGGGGTACAACGGCTCTTCAATCTCGGCCCGGCGCGGCTTGGCGGGCTTCTTTCCCGCCATGGCGATGATCGAGCGGCAGATCTCCAGCGCGTCCCGATCATTCTCTGCCAGATGATCACTGACACCTGAGAGCCTGGTGTGCAGGTCCGCGCCGCCCAATTCTTCATGCGTCACTTCTTCGCCGGTCGCCGCCTTGACCAACGGAGGCCCGGCCAGGTAAATCGTGCCGGTTCCTTTCACGATGACGTTTTCATCACACATGGCTGGCACATAGGCACCGCCGGCCGTGCACATGCCCATCACTACGGCGATTTGCGGAATGCCTGAGGCGGACATCCTCGCCTGGTTGTAGAAGATGCGACCGAAATGCTCCTTGTCGGCGAAGACGTCAGCCTGCATAGGCAAGAACACCCCGCCGGAATCCACCAGATATACGGCCGGCAGGCGGTTCTCCAAGGCGATTTCCTGAGCTCGAAGATGCTTCTTGATGGTAATTGGGAAATAGGTGCCGCCCTTGACCGTCGCGTCATTCGCGGCGATGACGCAGGGCCGTCCGGATACGTACCCGATTCCGGTGAGAATGCCGGCCGCGGGCACTTGGTCGTCGTACATGCCGAACGCTGCCAATGGACTGAGCTCGAGCCACGGGGATCCCTGGTCCAGCAGATTGGTGATGCGTTCCCGCGCCGTCAGCTTGCCGCGCTGTTTGTGAAGCGCAACCGCATCGGTCGGACCGCCGGCCTGAGCTAGGGAGAGATATTTCTTAAGATCGGCCATCAGGCGCTCGTAATGAGCCTGATTGCCTGCAAACTCTTCCGATGTCGGAACCACCGCTGACTTAAGAACCGGCATCGCGCCTCCTTCGGTTCCTATCGGGCCTGAAGCCCTCGCAAGAAGTCCACGATTTCGTTCATGGCAGTCCCCGGGCGGAAGAGGGCCTGCACTCCCGCCGTCTTGAGCCGAGAGATATCGTCATCGGGGATGATCCCACCGCCGAACACGACGATGTCGTGCGCCCCCTGCTCCTTCAGCAATTCCATGACACGAGGAAACAACGAATTGTGGGCGCCGGAATGCAGGCTGAGCCCGATCGCCTGTACGTCTTCCTGGATCGCGGTGGCGACGACCTGTTCCGGTGTTTGATGCAGTCCCGTGTAAATAACCTCCATCCCGGCGTCCCGCAGGGCCCGGGTGACCAGCTTTACCCCTCGATCATGGCCGTCCAGACCCACCTTGCCCACCAAGACCCTCATCGGCGTCGCAGCCACCGTCATAGCTTCACCTCTTCCAGAAAATATTTTCCCTCACTATCCTTCCTCACATGGCCGGCTTGAACCAACGGGTCGTGCTCAAAGACCAACAGCCAGTTCTCGTCGAACGCCCGATCCAGCACCCATCGCTTGGTTTCGAGGGTTTGGATGGGATAAAGGTCGTATCCCATGATGTAGGGCAGCGGCAGGTGCGAGACAGTCGGGATAAGATCGCCCAAAAAGAAGGCGGTCCGGCCTTCCGACTGAATCTTGACGCTTTGATGAAACCGCGTATGGCCGGCCGTGACGACGGCCGTGATTCCCGGCAGCAATTCGGTGTCGCCGCTCAAGAACTCCCATTGGTTCACATGGGCGATCGGCGTGAAATTATCACGGCGATAACTCGCTCTTGTCCGTTCATTGGCCCGTGCCGCATCTTCATATTCGCCGCGCTGAACATGATAACCCGCTTTGGGAAAGGCCGAGGACAACTGCTCATCGTCATGTTTGACCGTGTTCCCCCCGGCATGGTCGAAATGCAGATGCGTATTGACTACGAGATGAATGTCGTCACGGCTCAGGCCCTGCCGTTTGAGAGAGTCGCTTAAGGAGGGCGCCCGCTCGACCGCAAACATCGAGTAAAATTTGGCGTCCTCCTTGTCCCCCATTCCCGTATCGATCAGGATATTTTTCCCATGTGCCCGGATGAGCAGGCAGGTCAGACTCAGCGGAATCCGGTTCAAATCGTCGGCCGGACAGCACTTCTGCCAGAGCGCCTTGGGCACCACGCCGAACATCGCGCCCCCGTCCAACCGAAACCGGCCGTCCGTGACCGGAACAATCTCAAACGCCCCGAGCTTCATGATGCTCCACTTTATTCAGCAGACCTTCGATCGTGCTCATAGACCTTGCAGTCCAGGAACCACCACATTCACTTCTGAAATATGTCGCCAATCCTCCCCAGCCACCCTCTCTTCGAGTTCGATCAAGGATTTGTCTATCAGCGCACAAAAGGTCTTTCTTCCATGCGCTTCGAATTCTTGGTGCAGCAAAGGGGCCAATTTCAAACTTTGCATTATTAGGAAGAGCAACAGGCACATTCCCATTCGGATCAAGATCCATTACCAATCCACGTGTAGGTTTTCGATCTGTCATGAATAGAGGGTTAGCTTCAAATGCCTTGCAGACTTCATTATTGATTCGGAGAAACTGATCATAATCGAAGACTGCAAAGAAATAGGATGGAATGTGCTTTACCAAGATTTCCATTACGTCGCGCACAGAAGAAGTGGCAGATGTTCGGAGGATATAATTTCCGGTATGCCTGAAATAACCAACGAAGAAGGCGGTCGGTTCAGCCGAAGACAGCACGCTATTCCAGGTAGCTATTAGCTTCTGCTGAGGAGTTCGCTGTTCACCCCTTTTCCTGT
>DASSBQ010000119.1:0-2226 GCA_035698625.1 Nitrospiraceae bacterium | reverse complement strand
TGGGCTGGTTCTTCGGCTTGCCCTTGTTGGGCAAGACGCTTTTCCCCTGCTGGTACGACAAAGCCAACCGACGGCTGAAGCAGTTCTTGATGCCATTCGTGGCGACGACGTTGACGGTCGACAAGATCACCAGAGAACACGCCGAAGAGATGATCGCGGCCGAGCAGCACGCACTCATTCGGGAACTCGCCCGAGAACGGTTCGCCCTACCCGGCGTGACTCTCTCTCCGGCGTTGTTAGAGCAGATTCGAAAAAGGGCGATCGGTCATGCGGACGGGATCAACGGCGAATTGGCGAACGTGTTCAACTGCCCTCCGGAGGCTGAAGAAGCGTTCTATCAAGAACTGCGCGAGCGCCATCGAATCAGCCCGCGAGGGATTTCAGAACGCCTCGAGCGCATCACGCAGACTGGGTTCTCCGTAACCGAGCAAACCTATTTCGTGGAAGCCGCGCTGCGACTGATGGGGTTGACTTCCAATTTCGCCCGCGTGGTTGTCTTTTGCGCGCACAGCAGCACGTCTCAGAACAACCCGTACGAGTCGGCGCTCGACTGTGGCGCTTGCGGAGGCAATCAGGGGCTGCCCAACGCGAGGGTCATCGCCGCGATGGCCAATAAGCCCGCCGTGCGGGCACTGCTCCTGGCGCGTGGTATTGCGATCCCGAGCGATACGCAGTTCCTCGCCGCGCAACACGACACCACCACCGATGGGGTCCGCATTGTGGACCTGGAGGACGTCCCGGCCACCCATCGCAAAGACCTTACCCGCCTCATCGCGGACCTGGAGGAAGCGGGTACCCAGGCGGCGATTGAGCGCGGCCGTGCGCTCGGCATTCCGAGCGATCCGATTGAGCATAAGGCTGCGCGGCAACTCGCGTGGCGGCGGAGCGAAGACTGGGCAGAGACGCGGCCGGAGTGGGGGCTCTCCGGGAACAATCTCATGATCATCGGGAGACGAACATTGACTCAAACTGTGGATTTGCACGGCCGTGCATTTCTTCATTCGTACGATCACCGGCAGGACACCTCCGGAAGATTACTGGAAACAATCATGACGGCGCCCCTGGTAGTCGCGCAGTGGATCAATATGGAGCATTACTTCTCGACCGTCGACAATGAGGTCTATGGAAGCGGCAGCAAGGTCTATCACAATGTCGTGGGCCGAATTGGCGTCATGACCGGGTCGTGGAGCGACCTGCGTATCGGATTGCCCGCCCAGACAGTCCTAAACGGCCGCACGCCGTATCATGATCCCCTGCGGTTGCTGACCATAATCGAGGCTCCACCCGACCGCATCCGCGCCATCATCGATCGGCATCCGCTGCTTCAGCAGTTGTTTCATCGGGGGTGGGTCGGGCTTGCGGTGCTCGACCCCCGTGACCGCCTGTTTTACCACTTCGACCGCGGCGCCGAATGGAGAGGAGGAGGGCAAGACAATGATCGGCTTAACGTTGCATCCGATGAAGGAAATCAAGATCGTAGTTCAGGGTGAGCACCTGAAATTTGTCACTGACCTGCTTGACCGTGTCGGGGCTACAGGGTACACGATCATTAACAGTGTCTCCGGCAAGGGGCATCATGGTTTTCATGAAGGTCATTTGCTCTACAACGATACCAGTAGTCAGGTGATCGTCTTCACGGTCGTGCCGGAGGGCAAGGTGGAGCCGATTTTGGCGGGACTGGGACCGCTCTTCAATAAGCACTCGGGGACCATGTTCGTCACCGACACAGCGGTTAGCCGGCGAGAGCACTTCATCGCCAGATGACCGTTTCTTCGTTGAAAGTGCGTGGGGAACGATTTTGCTGCGCGTCAAGGGTTTCCGTCCTGGCATCCTCTTGACCGGTGGGATATGATGAGCATCTGTAGAGAGGAGCTGACGGCTTAATGTTCTAAGCCTATCCAGCAAGGCATTTTCAACATCCTGACAGAAAGGGGGCGACCGGTTTCGACGGGGACACTGAGGTCATCGGGGCATGTCGAGCTCCTAGAGTCTCGTAAAACCTTTAGGAAAATAGCAACTGCCAACCAAGAACTGGCACTCGCAGCTTAATTAAGCTGAGATGTCTCTTCATCTGAGGCCCGCGGGGATGAAGGGGCGCGATGCAGCGGGCTGGTCCAACGCCGGTGCTCAGCGGCTGAGGACGAGAACTTTCTGGGCTAGAGGCCATTCTAAGCCTGCCGACGGGCGTGGGTGGTCGCGAATATAAAACGTTCGGCTACACATGTA
>DASSBQ010000118.1:0-4757 GCA_035698625.1 Nitrospiraceae bacterium | reverse complement strand
ACGGATCAGGCGATATCTTCCGGAGAGTCTCTCATCTGGCCTGCGCCAAGGAGCTCTTGGGAGAGTTGGTTGAGCCATGGAGGGCGTGAATCGACACCAGCCGCTCAGGTCCCGTCTCACAACCTTGGACTTGCCCCACCGGCTGCCTCTCTCTCCTCTCACACCGGCCTCGAATCGGGACTCATCGAGCCGGAGCCGCCCGGCGTCCCATCGCGGCTTAATTCGATGGAAATAGAACGCCGCGGTCACGGTATGAGCGGCAGCGGACGCTAGAAGCAATGGCCATTTCAAGCGGCGGCCAAAGGGCCCGACCGAGCCGTCGATGACTTCCTTCTACGGCGGTCCTTGCCGCAGCCAGTCCGGCAGCAGGGTTTCCAAGTGAGAGGCTTCGCGCCGATAGTAGGCGGCATTGGTCAAACGCGCGGCGGCCGGCTTGTCGAGCACCACGATCACAGCGGGATGGAGTTGAATGGCGGAGGCAGGTATCGAGGCAGTGAGCGGCCCTTCGACGGCTTTGGCGACAGCCGCCGCTTTCTCTTTTCCAAACGCCAGCAGCATCAAAAATCGGGCTTCGAGAATCGTATCGATGCCCACGGTCATGGCCCATTCCGGTACCTGTCCCTTCGGAAAGAAGCGAGCATTAGCCCGCCGGGTCTGCTGGCTGAGCAGGCTGAATCTGGTTCGGGAATGCAGACTGGATCCCGGCTCATTGAACCCCAGATGGCCGTTGCGTCCGATTCCCAATAATTGCAGATCAATGCCGCCAAGGTCGCGAATGAGACGCTCATAGGCGGCGCAGGAGGCGGCGGCATCCGGCCCCGGCTGCCCGCTCAACAGATGGATGTGATCCGGATCGACATTGAGGTGATCGAGAAGATGATGATGAAAGAAAGACCGGAAGCTGTTCGGACTGTCGCTCGGCAGTCCCATCCATTCGTCGAGGCTAAAAAACCGAACGTCGGAGCAGTCGAGCTTCTCCGACCTATAGAGCCGGACGAGTTCCCGGTATAGTCCCGTGGGAGTATGGCCGGCGGCCAATCCGAGCCGCAATGTGGGGCGATTTCTGATCGCCCGGGCGACCAACCGGGCTGCCGTCCGGCTGCCCTCTTCCGCATTCTCCGTGATAAGGATCGCCATCAGTCTTGCCGCAGAGCAATCTCTTTCACCGCCTTTTCCTGAATGAGCTGTTGATAGATCTCCACGTATTCTTCGGTCATGCGTTCGGCCGTGAAGCGCTCCTCGAATGCCCGACGGCATTCGGCGCGATCGATCTCCTCGATACGCAGGACGGCTTGCGCCATTTCCGCCTCGTCTCGGCAGAGAAACCCGGTCGTTTCATGATCGATCAATTCGGGAAAGGACCCATGGCGATACGTCACAACCGGCGTGCCGCAGGCCAGCGCTTCGATCAGGACCAGGCCGAATGATTCAGGCTGGTAGGGGCAGAGCGCCGCGCAGGCGTTCCCAAGAAACTCACTTTTTTCACCGTCCGTAATCTCTCCGATGAACTCGATCAGCGGATCCGCCAACATCGGGGCAATCAAGGTATCGAAGTATTCACGATCGACGGGGTCCACCTTGGCCGCTATGCGCAGGGGCATGCGAAGCCGTTTTGCGATCCTGATGGCCACATCCGGCGATTTTTCCGGTGAGATGCGCCCCAGAAATGCGAGATAGCGCCGGGAGGTGGGATGGAACCGGTGCAGGTCCGTCGGCAGCCCGTGGTACACATTCGCTTTCCAATTGTTCAGCGGAAACGGGACCCGTTGCGAATACGAGATGGATACGACGGGCACCTCCCAAAATTCCCGATAGACGGCAGCCAGCTCCGGCACGCCGAGATGTCCGTGAAGCGTGGTGATGATGGGGACCTCGGAGCGGCGGGCCAGGGGGAATCCGATGAAGTCCAGATGAGAATGGATGATGTCGAACTCGTGGGAGACGTTCCAGACCTGTTCAAGCATCGAGGTCAAGATGGCGTCTCGATTGACGAATGGAGTATGAATCAGGGCCCGGTCGCAACCCGGGATCAACTTGGCGCTTGTGATGGAGTCGCCACTGGCAAACAGTGTGACATCATGCCCAAGCCGGACCAACTCCTCGGTGAGATAGGAAACAATCCGTTCCGTGCCCCCGTATTTCTCGGGAGGAACGCTGACGCCGAGATGTACCACTTGAGCAATCTTCATGCGCAATCCTTACAAATCGGAATCCCGCTAATCAATGCCGCGTAAACGCCCGCCGGCGGCATCCGACGGCGCAATCTTCGTCCGCTCGAGGAACCGCGCGAGCACGTTCCGTGTCATCTGCTGCGCCTGTGGATTCAAACTGGAATCCCGCAGGTCCGGCGCGTTGAAATCATCCAGGCCCCAGCTCCATTGAATCGTGCCGGCGGCGAACACCGTGGTTCCGTCCTCCAGCGTATAGGCCGCCATATGGGCCACATGCGGCTGTCCTTCAAACTGGTACGGAGACCGAGCCAGTATAATGGTGCCGGGCGGAGCTTGTCCAAAGGTTCGATCAGCCTCATATCCCAACAGCCGGGAGAGCCGACCGCCCGCTCGGAGGCCCGTGCCGGCCATGACCCAATGATCGGGTTGGGTAATGACGATATCTCCGTCCACGGGATTGCCGTCGTACATGACGCCGATCAATGCTTCTTCCGGGCGATCCACCGGTGGGTCCCGCCAGCGCACGGTCACTCGATCCCGATTGCCGCCGCCATCGAGCGCAAAGGGATCCCGCTTCAGCGCATCATCCTTGTAGGACACGATAGTGCGATGGGGATCCCCGGTGACAAGGCTCGCTTCCAACCGGATCTGCCAATAGCAGACATTGCCGGAAAAAAATGCAAGGTTCACGCCCCGGTCTCGCGCGGCTTCGACATGCGCGCGCATCTGCCAGGTCCAATATTCATCATGCCCGACCGAGAGCCAGCCTTTGTGACCGTCCAGCACATGCTCGTCGGAGTGGGTGTCGATGTTCGTGCTGTAGCTGACGTCATAGCCCTCGCGTTCCAGCCATCGCACCATGTTGTATTCCCAGCCGGATGGGGAGGACGCGTCGGTCGGCGGCACCGCGTTATTCGTCACAAAATCGCCGGCGCCGCTGCCATAGGCGGCGGCGGGATTGCTGCTCCTGGCATAAGGCCGATTAAACGAGACGAGGTGAGCCCGCCCTCCGATGCTGTTGAAGTCGTAGAGCGATTTCCCGCCCCAATTGTTATACGCCTGATAGGTCGTGACGCTGGACTGAAAGAGGAAGTCGGATGGACGCCCGTCATCCCGCACGACAAAGATGATATAGGCCTGTGCGCCGCTGGTTCCTGCCGTCAATTTTGCGAGGTAGACGCCGCTGACCCATTCCTCCTGAGCGGACCGGGTTTCAATAGACAGAACATAGGGATCCAGCCAGGCGCATTCGATGAGTCCCGTGTCGAGGTCCATCGCCGGCATCGGTTGCGGCACCGCCTGACGGATGATCGGCCCCGATACCAGCCGCGCGCCCGTTCCTCCATACCATCCCATGCGGTACAGTTCGATGCTGTACGAGGGGTCCGTCGTGCGGATGAACAGACTGATGCGTTCACCGCGATTCACGCTGGTGCGCGACGCATAACCTTCGATCTCCCGATCCATGGCAGGCTTGGTCAACCGCCACTCGGCTGTGCCGACACGCGCATTCTCACGCTGGATCGGATTCAGGGCGGCCATGGCTTCTGCGGCCATGGCTTCTACAGGCATGCCGGAGCCTGCAAGCATGATGATGATCAGGCAGCCGATTCGGAGACAAGAGACAAGGCAATTCATGCTCGTGTTATGGAGGATCACCCGGTCTCCGTCAAGCGATGGATTGGGAAGTCAGAGCGAGACGGGACGAATCCCTATTCGGGACGGGGGATCGGATCGGCGTTTGAGCGGGTCTCGGCGGAGTGCGTATCTTTTGGTGCAGTTGAGTCTTCAGGCAGCGCCACCGGCCGGTCCTCAATCATTTGGCGAAAATCGCAGGCCGCTAGGGATGCGATCATGAGCAACAGGCAGCCGAATGCGGTCCACGATATCCCCGCGTGCATACAGCCATCGTCTCCATCAAAAGGCGACAGGGCAACTCGGCGAACGTCTTACATTAGGCCATCGACGACATATTAAGCAACCGCAAGATCTCTTCAATAGCCGGCTTGCATGAGTCGGGTTGCGTGGGACTTCTGTAGAAGTCTTCTCAGCGGGCCATTTTTCTTGTAGGACGATTCTACAATAATTCCGTTGTGAATTGATAGCCTCTGCGCGAACGAATCGGTAGAATACCGCGGTACATTCGACAGCGATTATTGTTGATCTGCCGTCCATGATGGATAGCAATCGCCAGCGGGTCGCTCTTCCGGTTGGGCTGATCTTGCCGCTGCTGTTCCGTGCCGACTGTCTTTTCGAGCCTTCCATCACAACGTCCACAACGTCGTCGCCGGTTCCTTCGTCCGCCGGCGCATCCTACTCGCATCTTGTTCACCTCGCGGGCATGGACATTGCTCTCTCAAGAGACGCGTATGAATGAGATCATGGCGATCGGAAGTATCCTCGCGCTCGGCATTGTCTCAGCCGGGGCGTTCATTTATCGCCGGGGACTCCATGTGCATCGGAAGGCTGAGGCGGCTTTGCATGACAGTCAACGGAAACACCGCTTAATTGTTGAAGCCTTGCCCATTGTCACCTATTCAGCCTCGGCATCGGGAGATTTTGGCGCGCTGTGGGTGAGTGAAAATA
>DASSBQ010000117.1:0-12652 GCA_035698625.1 Nitrospiraceae bacterium | reverse complement strand
ATACCGGCCGGATCCCCCATGGTCAGACCAAGGAGGGGCAGGCGGGAACCGGAACTGCGCGTGAACCGTGTCTCGCGAAGGGTGTTCGGAGAATGACGCCTTGGAAGCGGCGATCGACGCTTCACGAGCGACGTGTCTTTTGAGGCGATGTTTTTACGAGCCATGGCTATACAAATACACCGTATATCCTACATACAACAAGGCGCCCGCGCTCAGCAGCCAGGGACGCCAATGACCGCCCCACAGCAACTGCAGAAAACTGAAGACCATCGCCGCGACGGCCAGAACCATCGTCGCCAAGGCCGTCGTGTCCAAGGTCCACTGGGTGCCCACCAGCCCCACGGAGACAGGAAACGTTCCCTGGAAGACCATGGCGCCCGTCACATTCCCGACCGCCAGCCGGTCCTTTTTCCGATAGAGCCATAGGAAGCTGTTCGACATTTCCGGCAGCTCGGTGGCGAGCGGCGCGATCAATAAGGCGAGAAGCAGCGGAGAGACGCTCAATTCGGCGGAAAGGGATTTGGCTGCCGTGACGAACAGATGCGCACCGGCCACCAACCCGATAAGGCCCAGGGCGCCTTGCAAGCCGATCATGGATAAAGATGGTCGCTGGCTGCGCGGGGCGAGGACCAGCGGCTCAAGCTCACCACTCTGCTGGCCTTCCCCATCGACCGATGAAAATTTCAGTCGCATGTAATAGATGTACAGCATGATCAAGCCGACGGCGACGGCGATATGCAATGATTTGGAAGAAACGAAGACGCAGGCGAGTGCCAGGCTATAGGCGATCAAAAAGAATAGGAGGTCCGCCCGCACCTCCACGTAGTCGAGCTTGAAATGGGCCGGCCTCTTCCCCAGTCTTGCATAGAACAGGAGCAATAAGGCGAGAATCGGCAGCACCAACGTGCTGAGCATGAACGGCGCGCCCAGAATCGCGCCGAGGCCCACCTCCGTCCGTTCCTGGCCTGAGCCGAAAAAAATGGCAATGATAGGAATGGAGGTCTCAGGCAGCGTTGTCCCCACCGCGGCGAACACGCTGCCGACCGCCCCTTCCGATACCTTCAGCCGTTTGCCCAGCCATTCGATCCCATTGGTGAAGAGATGGCAGCCTCCCAGCGTGATGACGACAGAAGCGACGAACAGGCCGGCGTACGTCAAAATCGTGAGCACGCTATCGTTTCCTTGACCGTTTCGCAGGCGTGGAAGATGAGCGCTTGGAGCCGGAACTCTGTTGCAGGTGGTAGGCAACGAGGGCCGCTTCGATCACGTCCTTGACGGGACAGCCCTTCTGTTCCGCAATCTGCTTGCAGTCGAGATATTCCGGGGCGGCTTTGCTGCGGCCCTGTCCGATGTCGGCCAGTTTCATGCGCACGATTTCGCCCATGACGGTGACGGTGGCGAACCGCCGGGGCAATGTGCGCCGCTGGATTTCTTGCACGCGCAGGCCGAGCGCAGTCGTGTCACGAAAGAGAACCGATGACGCGGCCTCCGCCTTTTCCGGGGGGACCAAGGCGGACAGCGCCACGCCCGGACGTCCCCGTTTCATGATGGTCGGCGTCAGCGACACGTCGACCGCGCCCGCTGCAAAGAGGCGATCCATGACTGTTTCATAAGCCTGGGGTGAGAGGTCATCGAGGTTGCTGGCTAACTCCACGATTCTGTCGGTGCCGCCTAATCCCTGCGGCTCCTCTCCGATAAAAATCCGCAGCACATTCGGCCAATCCGGGAAATCAGCCGTGCCCGCTCCATAGCCCACGGACTGTGGCCGCAAGAGCGGCATTGATCCAAATCCTTCGGCGAAGGTCCGCAACAAGGCCATCCCCGTCGGGGTGGCGAGTTCCTGCGACGGTCCCTGACTATAAATCGGGATGCCGTGCCCCAGGGAGGCTACGGCCGGACCGGGAACAGGCAGGAGTCCGTGGGCCGAGGTCATGGTGCCGGCCCCTACATTGATCGCCGAGGCCGTGACCCGTTCAATACCCAGCGCATGAAGCCCCCAGACGCTGCCGATGACATCCACGATGGAATCGATCAATCCGATCTCGTGAAAATGCACGTGAGCCGGATGGACCCGATGCGCCGCACCTTCGGCCCTGGTTAATTCTGCGAATACGGCGCGCGCCCGGTCTTTCACAGCCGCCGGCAGCCGGCTTTGCGCAATGAGGCGGTCGATCTTCGGCGAGGGCAACGGCACCCGCACTTCGTCCGGAATCGACACATCGACTTTCGTTGCCTGCAGCGCCCCTCGGGACACCGTCCTGTGGGTCAATCGGTAGCCATCCACCGCCAGGGAGCGAAGCGCGCGCGCCAACTCCTTGAACGGCAGCCCGGCATCGACCAACGCGCCGAGCACCATGTCCCCGCTGATTCCCGAGAAACAATCGAAATGTAGATGTCGTCCCACTGCCCCGCGGCCTCATAAGGGTTGATCGGACCGGCGGTCATCTTACTCGACGCCGCATTCAGACAGCAACGATTGCACCGTTCGATTGACAGTCTTCTGCTGCTATGTTATCCCCGACTAATATGACCTTACCGAAACCAGATGCTCTCGTGATCACATGATGATCTGTCGGTCTCTCGCCTATTTGTCTCGACTCGGCAAAGATCGCGCCTGCCTCGTTCACAGTCTGTTCTTATTTCTTTTCCTGTTCAGCATCGGTGCCGGAGAACTCGACGCCAAGACCAAGCAAAAGAGCGCCCCGCGCCGCGAGCCGGAATTGAAGATCATCGATTTGAACATCTCGCCGCTTCCCTATGCGCCGGACAAGGGCGCGCTTGATTTTACGGTGATCGTGCAACTGCCCAAGGAAGTGGATGGCACGTTGATGCTCGAAGTCTCCTCCCTGGTCACGTCACCCTCAATGACGTCGCTTCGATTTTTGTCGAACCGGCAAGCGATCACCGATCATCAGCCGTCGACGGTCGCCGCGGCGCCGGGCTCGTCTGAAGAGCAAGAACCCAAGCGGGTCCGCATTCACCTCAGCTGGGACGGCCTGGACCACAACAAACAGTTGGCGCCCCCTGGTTCGTATGACTATATGGTGCGTGCCAAGTTGCTGAGCAACGATGAGAAGAGGCAGAAAACGCAGATGCTATCCTGGCCGAAACGGGGCACGTTTGTCGTCAAATAGAACGCGTCCGAAGTGAGGCGCGGCTCCCCGCCTAGCAGTCGTGCCCGTTACGCCTCATCCTTGACGTCGATACCGATCATATTGATACGGTGCGCAAGACATCCGGCTCCAAAGCCGTTGTCGATGTTCATGACGCCGACTCCGGCGGCGCAGGAATTCAACATCGTCAGGAGCGCCGCCAATCCGCCGAAGCTTGCCCCATACCCCCGGCTTGTCGGCACCGCGATGACCGGTTGACTCACCAAGCCCCCCACGACGCTCGGTAACACGCCATCCATCCCGGCGGCGACAATGAGCACGCGAGCTTCGTGCAGCCGTTCTTGTCGGCCCAGGAGACGATGCAGACCGGCCACGCCGACGTCATAGAGCGTATCGACGCGGCTGCCCATGGTTTCGGTGGTTACGCGTGCTTCCTCTGCGACCGGAATATCCGCGGTCCCGGCCGTGACGACCAGCACGTGGCCATGGCGCGCCTTGGCGGCCGGAGATACCGCGACGACACGGGCCGTCTCAAAGTACTTGGCGCGCCGGTTCAAGCGGCAAAGGGCCCGCGCCGCGCGAGGACCGATGCGGGTCGCCAGGAACGGCCCTTTTCGGCGCAGCAAGCTTTTGGCGATGCCCAGGATTTGGGCATCGGTTTTCCCCTCACAAAACAATACCTCCGGAAATCCTTGCCGAATCGATCGGTGGTGATCCAGCGAGGCGAAGCCAAGGTCTTCGAACGGCAAGGTGCGTAATCGCCGCAAGGCCGCTTCGACCGATACTGTGCCGGATCGGACATCGCGAAGGAGATCGGTGAGACGTTCGGGGTTCATACAGGGTTCTTTTCTTCCTTGGCGTCCCGTTCCATCAAATCGCCGACCGCTTGTCGGCAGGACTTGTCGGAGAACAACACATTGTGGACCTCTTGCACGATCGGCATTTCCACCTGATGCCGCTGCGCCAGTCCCAACGCTGCCTTGGCGGTCCGCACGCCTTCTGCGACCGCATGCATGCTGGCGAGAATCGCCTCCAGTCGCTCTCCCTTTCCCAGACGTACCCCGACGGAATGGTTCCGGCTCAAAGCGCCCGTGCAGGTCAATACGAGATCTCCGACTCCCGATAAACCATAAAACGTTCGCGGATCGGCCCCCATCGCGACGCCGAGGCGGATCATTTCGGCCAGACCGCGCGTGATGAGGGCTGCGCGGGCATTGGCGCCGAGGTTTAAGCCGTCGACCACCCCGGCGGCGAGTGCCATGACGTTCTTCAGCGCGCCGCCCAGTTGCACGCCGATCGGATCACTATCGGCGTAGACGCGAAACGCCGGCGTCATGAAGAGGGATTGCAGCTGTTTGACCAGTCCCGGGTCCTTGCCGGCCAAGCACAGGGCCGTCGGGTGCGCGCGACTGACTTCTGTCGCAAAACTGGGACCGGACAGAACCAGCAAGCGAGAAGCCATGGAGCGCGGCAAAACCTCTTCCATGATCTGCGTGACGAGTTTGAGACTCTCTTCCTCGATCCCTTTGGTGGCGCTCAACAGCGGCACGGCCCGATCGAGCGATCCGGCGATCTCCTGCAAGACCGGCCGGGCCGCATGAGACGGAACGGCGAACACGAGACAATCGGCCTCTCGCGTGGCCTCCGCCAAGTCATTCGTGGCCCTGAGCGAGGCGGGAAGCCGAACGGAGGGAAGGTAGGGCGAGTTCTCGTGTCTGGTCCGGATCGCTTCGGCAACTTCCTTTTCATACGCCCACAGGGTGACGGACAATCCTTTCTCTGCTACATGGCGCGCGAGCGCGGTTCCCCAGGCGCCGGCGCCTATGACCCCGATCGTAGCGATGGCAGGCGTTCCAAGCATTCGGGCAACGGTGGTGGATCCCGATCCGCAGGACTCATGGAAGTGGTCGGGACGTCGCGGATTATAGGAATCGGGTTTGATGACTGTCAAACGGAACAGCCATGAGGCTGCCGGTCGTGTCGCGCCATGATGAAGATGAGCTTCCGGTTGCAATGGACATGCATCGGCAATCGCGGTAGGCTACGGGGCCTCACAAAGCGACCTTGACGGACGATGAAGCGTTGTCCTTCCTGTCAACAGGAACTTCCGGATATCAGCCGATTCTGCACGCAATGCGGGCGATCGATCGATGCGTCCACGGGCGGGCGCTCGCCGAGTCCTTTATCCGGCATGAAGCGCGAAGATCTCAATATCAACGTGCTCTATGCGATGGTGGCGGCCCTGTTGCTGGCCTTGCTGTTCCCGCCCTGGGAAACTCCCGCTTCGCAGACGCCGGAATTTCTCGGCCTGCACTTCATTCTCAGCCCGCCTGATCCTGATGCCGTGGTGAGTCGGTTGCTCCTCACCATTGAACTGACGACCCTTGCCATCGCCGGTTTGTACCTGTCGTTTCTTTTGAGAACAAAAAAATAGGCAGGTTTGCTTGAGTTCTGAAGCGCGGATTCTGAGCAAGGAGTTTGCCGGCCGGTTGTTAATCAAGAGCCAGCGTCAGGCATTTAGCGGAGCCTCCCGACTTCATAAATTCGTCGAGTACCACCGGGTGGCTCCGGTACCCTCGGGATTCCAGCAACCGGACGGTATCGGGGCAGCCGGCCGGAAGGACCACGTCCTTGCCGACGCACACGGCGTTACAAGCGAATCTCAGCGCTTCCGGTTCCGTGATAGGCAATAGGCGGTCATGAGCAATGCGTTCGGTGATGGCTCGCCGGCCGTACTCATCGAACGCGTCGGGGAAATAGAGCAGTTCGCCGCCGCTGAGCGGACAGAAGCAAGTATCCAAATGATAAAAGCGACTGTCGATCAGTTCGAGCGGGATAATCTCCTGTTGGAACCATTCGCTGAGCCGGGGAAATGCCCGAATATCAGAGCGCTGCCGATAGCCGCCGAACCATCCCTCAGGAAATCCCAGCAAATCCCCGGCTCCTTCAAAGAAGCAATCTTTGTCCAATGTGAATAGCTCGTAGTGGCGCTCTCGGAACCATTGCTCAAAGTAGGCCTCCTCCTGTTGGCGCTCGGGATGCCGGAAGCGGCTCAGCGCCACGCGCCGGCCGGCCACGACCGCGGCATTCGCGGTAAAGACAAGGTCGGGCAGGCTGGGCACCGGCGTCATGCGCTCCAAGGCCACCCCGAGTCCTTGTTCAAACACGCTCATCAGGGCATGCCATTGGCGCGCCGCATTCTTCGCCACGACGGCGTTGGAGCGACGCATCCACGGATTGATCTCGTAATCGATCTGGAAGTAGTCGGGTGGACAGACCAAGAGGCGGCTCATGGGTTCCATCCCAATTCGCGACCGAGTTCCATCAGGAACGACGCGGCGTCCATCACGACGCCGACCGCTTGGAATGTCCCTCGATCCGCCAGTTTGGTCGGCACGGCCGGATTAACATCGACGCAGACCGTCGGCACCGACGCGGGAAGAAGATTGCCCGTCGCGACCGCATGGAGGGTGGACGCGACCAGTAACGCGAGGCCCACTCCCGGGATGGCCGCGCGCATCGCCCGTTGCGCCTCGACCGAATCCGTAATGACACCGGGCAGCGGGCCGTCATCCCGGATGGTGCCGGCCATGATCAACTCCACGCGTTGTCGCACGGCGGCGGCCATGATGCCCGAAGTAATCAGACTGGTCTCCACCGCCTTCTCGATGCTGCCCAACGCCCGGACCCGATTGATCGTGCGAAGATGATGTTCGTGCCCGTGGGGCACCGCGCGTCCGGCTGCAATGCCGTAGCCTAAGGAGGTGCCGTAGAGAGCGACCTCCAAATCATGCGCGGCGAGCGCGTTTCCGCAAAACAACACCTGTACATATCCCGACTCGATCAGCCAGGCGAGCGCGTCTCGCCCGCCGGCATGCACAATCGCCGGGCCTCCGGCGAGCAGCACCTTCGATGCCGGGCGGCCTTGCCGATAGGCTTCACGAAGTCCCGCCAATCGCTTGGCGACATCCGCGATCACCGGGTGATGCGGGCGTTCGGACGATACCACCGAGGCCATGAAGCCGAAGACGTCCCGCTCCTTCGGCCGTTCCAATGGAATGACTCGGATCCCCTCGCGGCCCGTCACGATCAGGTCTCCTTTCCGGACATCGCCCATGGGGACGGCGCACGCGTTGTTTCTAATCGGATCAATGGAGACCGCCAAGTCCAGTTCAATGTTTTCAACGTCGGTCCATTCGCCTTCGAGCCGGACTTGTGTCGCCAAATGCGTGGTGGCATAGAATCCTTCGGGCAGCACACCGTCACTCGGAGCCGGCTGGTAGGTACAATCCGATTCCCGCTCCACCGCTGCTCCATGAGGTTGTATCGCCTGAAGAATCTCGGTTAACTGGCGGGCAGAGGCAGCTTGCACGGTGATCTTGGCGCGCGACGAGTCTTCCCGCGTGGCGCCGATCCGCACTTCTTTGAGATCGAAGGTTCCGCCCATCATCAAAACGGTGTCCAGCACCTTGGCCAGGATGAGCGAGTCAATGATATGGCCCTGTAAGATGACAGTCTCGTGAACGGGTGACATGTGACCATTGTACACCAGGTTTTCTACCCGGGCCGTGCTTATTCGGATTTCATCAATTCGCGGAGCACGCTGGTGGCATAGGCGCCGGGGGGCAAGGTGAAGGAAATCGTGAGCCGATCGTGATCAAGCTCCCAAGTCATATCTTTCGCCTGCACGCGCAGCGCGCGTCGCTCCCCGCGGAACCCGCACTGAGCCGCCGCCCGGATTAGATCCTGGGAGGTGGCTCCAGCCTCTGCTGCAACGGCTTGCTCCATGTCGCCGGGTTCGCCGGATGCCCAAGGCGCTCGCGAGCCGAACAGGATTCCTGTGGGGCTGATCTCGAAGCGATCGGCGCGAGGTTGTTCCGCGGCCTCATCGGTCACGGGGAAACAGGCGCCGTTGGCATGCTTCATGGCCCAATCCCCGGTGAGAATCCGGTCGATCCGTTCGATTCGACGCGCCAGCAGCCGGTTAAAGAGATGGGATTGATAGGTACTTAAGTACCACAGGCGCTTTGCTCGGCTCATCCCGGCCCGGCGCTCGGCGTCGATCAGCAACCGAGCGCCGGTCTGATAATTCACTCCACTCCGTCCCTGTCGCTGGGGGCCGAAATAATTCGGCACGCCGCGGCGCGCCAGTTCGGCGAGGACGGCAGGGACATGGTCGCCGGCATCCGGGCTCACGTCCCGGACGGTGATTCGAAACCGGTTGCCCGCATGGTGGCCTTTCCGAAGCCGGTTGCGATGGTGCCCCAGGATGTCAATCGCGGTCAGCCGATCGTCCAGTCGAATATGTTCGAGCGCGGCAGAATCGATGCCATGGATGGAAAGCATCTGACTCGTGACGGCCTGCGCGTCTTTCAGACCGGCCACCCCGATGGATTTGGCCTTGACGCCCAAGATGGACGAGAGCCGTCCCACCAGATCCAGGGTCGAAAGATTCCGCTTGGTGATTCGCACATACAGATGCTCGCCGGTTCCACCGGGAAGATAGAGGGGGCATTCATCCACGCAAAAATCCTCGGGACTGCTTTTTATTCGGCCGCCGATACCGGGGATCTCGGCAGTGAGGAACGGCAAGAACCCCTCAGGCGAGCAGTGTGAATCCATGATCGCGAGACCTCTTTCTACCGGCTCGATTTTGTTGAAGGTTTAGATGGTCACAACGGCCACCCATGGTATACTCCTGAGGGTAGCGCATCGTCGATGAGTACTCATCCCAAGCATGACGCAGCTTCCAGGGGTCAAGGACAATTCCGGACCGCGCTGGCACTGTGGCTGTCGGCCGCTTCGCTGGCATCCGTCCTCATACCGCTCCCTTCGCGTGCCGGTCCCTACGAGACCCTCGATGCATTTCTTCAATTCACTCAGCATATTCGCCGCCAGACCGAATCCGATAAGCGTGACTTTGCGCACGCCAGCCAATGCATGAATTGGTTTTATCGCCGCGAGCGCCAGAAACCGGCGCCCCCCGAGGTTCAAGGGATTTCGTGGACCGAGCGAACGTACGCCGGAAGGATTCAATCGCAGCAGGAGTGTGACGCTCGTTATCCCGGAGGACTGGACGCGGTCCGCAAAGACTTTCAGCGGACTCAGACTTCATTGTCGTTGTCATTGACCTTCTACGAATTTGCGCTCGTCGGGGATGGCGATGACAATGGAACGTACAGTTCGCGTGAGCTCCTCGATGTGCTGCGCGCGCTGGAACTGCCGGCCGAATCGGCGCAAGGCGTGCTCGGCCATATCAAAGCCTTGACCGGCCGGTTCGACTCCATGCATCAGGGCCGATCGCTCGAATCATTAATGGCCGGCATGACGAAGCTCTATGATCAAGGCTATCGATTCACCGCCGCCGATAAGGCCAACCTCGACAGGCTCATGGAATGAGGCAGCCAGGCCTGCGGCGACAGGAAATCGTCAGATTCTGGATCGGCCATTGGCTGAGCCGTCCTCTTCACAAGCTGTTCAATTTGATCCCGCATGTGCATGCCGGATTGTCGAGGCTTCATATCTCGCATCTGACCTGCCGGCATCCGATTCTGGCGGGACGTCGCGCAGTCCACCTGAGCGACCTGCATCTGGACCGCTATCTCCCTCGGCACGACGAGGTGGTACAGGCCATCGCCCGCTTGCAGCCGGATTGGATCTTCATCACAGGGGATCTGCTCAACGTTCGCGATGGGCTGCCTCATCTGTTGCGATTTTTTGGTCAGTTGCGGCACCTCGCGCCGGTTTACGTGGTCCTCGGCAATCATGATTATTACAGCGGCATCCGCACGGACGAATTTGCCGAAGTCTTCGACCGCCATAAGATCACCCTGCTGATCAATCAGACGACCTTCTTGACTTTGCCCGACGGAGAATTGGCCATTGTCGGACTGGATGATCCGTCCCTCCATCGGGCGGATCTTGCCTGCATTCCGTCCCCGAAGCCGGACCGCTACACCTTACTGCTGGCTCATGCGCCGAATATACTCGACGAACTGGATCACCGCCATCATGTCGATTTGGGGTTATGCGGGCATAGTCACGCGGGGCAATGGCGGGTTCCATTCGTTCCGACCTTTTGGTTGCCGCCCGGCTGCAACGGGCGATTGGGTGGTTTGTACGAGGCGAATGGTCATCGTCTCTACGTGAATCGCGGGCTCGGATGGTCGGTGCTTCCGATGCGCTGGAATTGTCCTGCGGAGCTGCTCCTGATCGAATGGACCACGTGATCGAAGTTGGACTGGGTGATGTGGCGATCTGATAAAGTCTTCATTTCACCGAATCACACAATCACAAAATCGTCCTTTATTGTCAGGGAATTCGCTCCACCGCTTCCCGTGCCCGGCTCCGAACGGTTTGATCCCAGTCCTCCACGCTGACTTTCTTCAGTTTCTCCTTGGCTTCCGGCGCCCGCAGCCGGCCCAGGCCCAGCGCTGCGCAGGACCGGACGTAAGCATGGTCGTCTTCCAAAGCATTCATTAACAGCCGGACCGTTGATTGGTCGCCGATGATCCCGATATGGCTGGCTGCCATTCCTCTGATTTGATGTTGCTTGTCGTCAAGCGCCCGCGTGAGTACCGTCGTGAATAACTCTTGCAGGGCCGGCAGTACCTCCTCAATGCCGGTGCGCCGATATTGATTGACCTCGATCAGCGCGAAGGCCAGCTCAAGCCGCTTTTCCTGTGTCGTCGCGTTGGTGAACGCGCGCATCAGGCGCGTCCGTTGTTGTTGGCGCCACTTTCGCCGTCGAACCGCCCGAATAATCACCCAGAAGCCCACTCCCACGAGGATCAGAAGAACGGCCAAGGGAACGGCCTGATCGCTCAGATAATCCTGCGTCGCGGGCGGAAGACGTTTCCAGATCCAGACGCATGTCACAACGGTAGCGACCAGCAGCAAGGCCGCCGTCACGTTCACCTGTCCCTGCTGATTACGAGCCGTACAGCGCATCATGCGATGAGGCATGATAGGTGGCCGAAGAGAATCCGTCAACGATGGGGGACTCGGTCTTGACAGGCGCCTTGGCCGGTGACTAGGCTGCGCCCTCGACGTGGAACTTCCCGACCTTAAAGACGATCCGATCCTCAAGGTTTTGCGCCCGCTGGTCGAAGCCTACCTTGCCTTCAGCCGGGCCGATAGCCGCCATATCCGCTCGCTCAAGCTGACTCCGTCGCAATTCGATGTCATCGCCACGTTGGGCGACACGAAAGGCTTGACGTGCGCGGAACTCTCCGCGGCGACGCTCGTGACCAAAGGAACATTGACCGGCGTACTCGACAGGCTGGCGGCTAGAGGACTGATCCGGCGCGAACCGGTCGAAGGGGATCGCCGGAGCATCAAGGTCAATCTGACCGGCAAAGGAGATCGACTCTTCCGCAAAACCTTTGCGGCGCATATCGATTTCATCCGCCCCTTTTTCGATCGCGCGCTGACGCCGAAGGACGCAGATCAACTGAGAGACTTGCTTGCGCGGATTCGCGATAGCTTTGAAGAGGCTGTGCCATGATTACGCTTACCATATTGGGATCCGGGACAAACGTCCATCCCACCCGGGCCGCGGCGGGCTATCTGGTGCAGACCGATCAACTGATGTTGTTCGACTTCGGTCCGCGCACGCTTATGAATTTGATCAAGAGCGGTGTCGATCGCCATCGCATTTCCCATATCTGTTTCTCGCATTTTCACGCGGACCATTTTTCCGATTTCATTACGTTTTTCTTCGACGCTATCATCCATTGCAAATATGAAGGCGGAAAGCGTCCGCCGTTGACCCTGATCGGTCCTCGCGGGACCAAACGTCTTCTTCGAGGGATCCTGACCACCTTTCCCAGTTTCGATTCCCCGCCCTTTCCTGTCGTGATCAAAGAGATGGCCGATCGCAGCATCACGATCGGTCGGACCACCATCACCGCCCGGACGATGACTCATGTGCCGGATCTCCACTGTGTGGGGTATCGGATTGAGTACCGAGGGAAGTCCATCGCCTATTCCGGCGACACGCAGTTCTGCGCCAATTTGGTGCGCCTGTGTGAAGGCGTCGACCTGGCGGTGCTGGATTGTTCCTTTCCCGCCAACAAGCCGGGACCGGCGCATCTCCATGCAGGGCAATGCGGGCAAGCAGCCAGAGACGCAGGAGTCTCCCGGCTGGTGCTTTCACATTTTTATCCGATCGCCGAACGGTATGATGTCAGGGAACAGGCCGGGGAGCATTTTTCGGGGAAGATCAAGATGGGCCGGGATTTGACGTGCTTTAACATCGAATAGCAGGTGCGCCGAACAGTGCCTCGCCGCGGGTGCGGAGGCTTACAACCCTCCTTCTCGTGGCTCACATCCTAAAATCTCCATGAACCGCACCAAACGAACCTTCTTGAGCGGGTCGTTCAATTTGCTATAGATCGCCAATAGGTTCTTGATCATTCGCGTAAGAATGGCCCGGGTCGGACTTTTCTGCAGGTAGCGATCCTCGAAACCATACCCGGCTTCCGTTAAAAATCGCGCGCAGTTCTTTTCTGTCAGCAAAGCGCCGCCGTTGAAGCAAT
>DASSBQ010000116.1:0-9641 GCA_035698625.1 Nitrospiraceae bacterium | reverse complement strand
TCCGTCCCAAATAATAGTGTCCGACAGCGGACTCGGGAGCGGACTTGATCCCCAGATGAATCGTCTCCTCCGCTTCCGCAAACCGTTTTTGATTCGCCAGGAGCAGTCCCTTCGCGAAATAATGATCGCTCTTTTGGGGTTCCCTTTGGATCGCGCGGTCAAACAGCGCCAATGCCTTGTCAGGCTTTCCGGCCGCCGCATACATCCCGCCGATCTGCCCGAGCAGCTGAGCATCCTGGCCCGGTGCGTCAGCCACCTGGTCCGCATAACGGATGGCCGAGGTCACATCGCCGGTTGCAAAGTAAAGAACCGCAAGCCGCGCTTTGAGAAAATCCGACGCGGGATCGTGCTGCAATGCTGTCTGATATTCTTTGATCGCCCGCTCGGTGTCCTGCTCCATTTCAGCTTGATATCCCAGCATGAAATGGTAGGAGGCGCGGGAATCGCCTTGCGGCAAGGCGGGTTTGACGGGGGCGGATGCGACCACGGAGGCGACGGCCGGTGGAGGAACCGGGCGCGACGGGGCGGCGCAGGCCTGAAGAACCAGCAAGCAGGCGGCGACACCTAGCATGTTCATCGGGTGACGGACCTCTACCTGCCTCCTGAAGGCCAACTTCTCCTGCAGAATGAATCGTTGCACAGTAGTCAGCTCAACCGGCGTGCTGTCAGGGTGGTGAATCGGCTTCCTTCAAAAAGAGATTATACAGAGAGGAGAAATGGAGCGTCAAACGACCTCTCGGTTTTCCAAGCTCTCGAACTTGGCAAAGCGATCGTGAAAAAATAGTTCCTTTTTACCGATAGGGCCGTTTCGATGCTTGCTCACCAGGATATCGGCGATTCCTTTCCGCTCGGAGGCAGGCTCATACACCTCTTCTCGATAGATAAACATGACGACGTCCGCATCCTGCTCGATAGCGCCGCTCTCACGAAGATCGGCCAGCATCGGGATGGGCGGTTTGCGATTTTCGACGGCGCGGCTCAACTGGGAAAGCGCGATGACCGGCACATTAAGTTCCTTGGCCAAGCTTTTGAGCGATCGCGAAATATCAGAAATCTCCTGCTGCCGGGATTCGGCATCGCTGCGGCCCTGCATGAGCTGAAGATAATCCACAATGAGCAGATCCAAGCCCCGCTCGGCCTTCAGCCGCCTTGCCTTACCGCGCATTTGCTGGACGGTCAGCGCACCGGAATCGTCAATAAAGATTGAAGCCTGTTCCAGCCGGCCGGCGGCCTCAGCCAATCGCCACCAATCTTCCTTCTGCAACTTGCCGGTTCGCAGGGCGTGAGAATCGACACGGGCTTCGGAGCTCAACATCCGGAGGACGAGCTGCGGCTTGGACATTTCCAGACTGAAAATGCCGACCGTGGCGCCGCCATGCAAGGCGGCGTGTTGCGCCATGCCGAGCGCGAGACTGGTCTTGCCCATGCTGGGGCGGCCGGCGATCACGATCAGGTCGGACGCCTGCAACCCCGCGGTCAGATCGTCGAGATCATAAAACCCGGTCGGCACCCCCGTGACTCGTTCCTTTCGTTTCGACAATCGGTCGACGACATCCAGGCTGTCCTTGATGATCTGATTGACCGGGGTGAATGAGCGGTCGAGCTTGCCCTGTGCGATGCTGAAGACGGACCGTTCGGCAAAATCCAGCAGATCGTCCACGGCTGTCGTGCCCTCGTAGCCGCGCGTAATCACCTCTGTGGACGTATGGATCAATCCCCTCAGCAGGGCCTTTTCCCTGACAATCTTGCAGTGATACCGGATATTCGCGGCGCTCGCCACCACCTGCACCAACTCCGCGAGGTAGGCCGCCCCGCCCACGGCCTCCAATTCCGATCGGCTTTTCAGGCATTCCGTCAAGGTAATGTGGTCGATGACTTCGCCGCGGTCGGTCAGTGCCAGCATACCCTGGTACACCTTGCGATGCGCGGCCCGATAGAAATCCTCATCGATAATGATCTCCATCGCCTTTGCCATAGCGCTGTTGTCCAGCAGAATCGCGCCAAGAACCGATTGCTCGGCCTCCAAATTTTGGGGCGGCAGCCGAGGCTGCGAGAGATCAATGGCCGACATGGATTTCATACGTTCAATCCTTTGGAGTCCTTCACGCGTCTGTCCATAAGGTAATCCTCTCGTGCCCGACCATGGCGCTTTGAACGGCTTTCGGTGGCCCGAAACAGGCGGTCGATATCGAGGGCAAACCCTGTCGAGGGCATGGGGGATCCGAATCGCCCGATGAGATGATCGTAGCGACCGCCGCCCCCTAATTCGACGCCGACTCCTTCCGCAAACACCTCGAAAACAATCCCGTCATAATATTCAAAGCCGCGGAATTCACCGAGGTCCAGCAGCAGCTGATGTCTTCCCTCCACCGATGCGAGTCGCTCATATACCTGCGCCAAGCGTTCCAGCGGAGCGGTGAGAGCACGATTGCGGCCCGCAAGCTGCCGGCCGTGATCCAATACTTCATCACGTCCGTATAGACCGGGAGTTTTCAGAATGATATTAGCGGCCCTCTTGCCCACCCCTTCCTGACGCAAGACTTCTTCGAGCCGCGGGAGGTCCTTCCGGGCGGCGGCGTGCTCCGCCCGTTGTTGCCCCTTTTCCGACATCCCGGATTGGGCAAGCAACGCTCGAAAAAATCCCACATGGCCGACAGAGACGGTGAACGTTGATAGACCCGCCTGTTGCAGACTCTCGATCATGAGAGCGATGATTTCGCTGTCGCTCTCGCCGTCGTCGCGGCCGATGAATTCGGCTCCAACCTGAAGGATCTCCCGGTCACGTCCCGCATGTTCGGGCTCATAGCGAAAGACCGTTGTGGAATAAGACAGCCGCAGCGGAAATTGGGATCCCAACATTCCCATCCCGACCGTCCGCGCGATCTGAGCCGTCGCGTCAGGCCTCAACACCAGGATGCGGCCGGTCGTGCGGTCGGCAAATTGGTAACACTTTTCAAGAAGGTCCGCTTCCAAACCAGGAGCCAGCACATCCAGATATTCAAAGGTCGGCAGGATGAGTTCCTGATATCCCCACCGAGACAACTGGTTGAGAAGGGTTTGTTGGAGGGCACGGATATGCTCCGCCGTAGGAGGCAGAATGGTCGTCATCCCGACAGGAATCAACGACCGCTCCTGGCCTAATACCGGCCCTGCGGACGAATGACTGGACTTTACCGGAATGGAAGGCATGGTCGGCTGTCGGGCATCCTAAAGCCCCTTGGATAAATCAGCGACCTTGACGGAAAGGATATGCTTGCTCGATTTGATGTGATCGAGCACCATACCCGGCAAGGGAGCATCCAAGCCGAAGATCAGCAAGGCGTTTCCACCGCGTTCTTCTCGGGAACATTGCATGCGGGCAATGTTGATATTGTGGTCGCCCAGGACATGGCCCACCGTCCCGATTACACCCGGTCGGTCCTCGTTCAAAATTAACAAGAGATGCCCTTCCGGCACCACCTCAACCTTGAATCGGTCTATTTCAATAATACGGGGGTCTTTTCGGTTATAGAGTGTCCCCGCGACCTGGTGGGATTTCTTCCCCGCCTCGACTCGAACTCTGATCACGCTCGTGAAATCGCCGGCGTCACTGCTTCTTACTTCCTTGACCTCGATGCCGCGTTCCTTGGCCACGATGGGCGCGTTGACGTAATTGATGGTATCTTCCAGGATCGGCGTCAGCAATCCGCGCAGAACCGCAATGGTCAACGGAGCGACCGTCAAGTCCGCCACCTCCCCGCTATACTCGACGGTGACGCGCTCCAAGCCGCCTTCCAGCAGTTGCGCCTGCAACAACCCCGTATTCTCAGCCAGAGCCAAATAAGGCTGGAGTCTCGGCAGCAGTTCGGGCGGGACGGACGGGATATTGACGGCGCCGCGCGCAATCCCCTTTGTAAAATAGTCGACGATTTGTTCGGCAATTCCCACCGCCACATTTTCTTGCGCCTCGGTGGTCGACGCGCCGATATGCGGGGAGCAAATAAAATTCTCCAGCGACAACAACGGATGGTCCGGCTTGACCGGTTCCTGTTCAAAGACGTCAAACGCGGCGGCAGCGACTCGTTTCTCCTTCAACGCCGTGAAGAGATCCTGTTCATTCACGATGCCACCGCGTGCGCAATTCGCGATCATCACTCCCGGCTTCATTTTGGCCATGGCCTGAGCATTGATAAGCGACTTCGTTTCCGCCGTCAGCGGCGTGTGGACGGAAATGATATCCGCGCGCCTGAATAATTCGTCCAATTCCACCATGGTCACGCCCATCTTTTGCGCCCGTTCTTCCGCCAGGTATGGATCGAACGCGACGACCTGCATCCCGACGCCTTGGGCCAGTTTCGTGAGATAGCCGCCGATCTGTCCCACGCCGACGATTCCCAGCACCTTGTTGTAGAGCTCCACGCCCATGAACTGTTCTTTTTCCCATTTGCCGGATTTCGTCGAAGCCGTCGCCTGCGGAATTCGCCGTGTCATCGCAAAGATCATCGCCATCGTATGCTCGGCCGTCGTGACCGTGTTGCCGCCAGGCGTGTTCATCACCACGATGCCTCGTCTCGTGGCTGCGGCCGTATCGACATTATCCAATCCGGAGCCGGCTCGCCCGACGACCTTCAATCGTTCCGCCGCGCCGATGACTTCGGCGGTGACTTTCGTGCCCGAACGCACGATCAGCCCGTCCGCGTCTTTCACTTCCTTCAGCAACTCATCCTTCGGCAGCTTGGTCTTCACCACCACGGTGAAACCCGCCCGCTCGAGAAGCTCCACGCCTTGCTTCGACAGACTATCGCTCACCAGCATTTTCATGTTGCCGCCCTTACGATCGTAGAGTTCATGCTTTACCCATGAAGATTTCCTGAGCTCTCGCCACACCGCTTCCCAGCTTCACCGAAAATCCGAGCCCCTTGACTACCATTTCGACGGCCGCCAGGGCCGTAATGACATCGAAGCTGTCCACGTACCCCATATGCGAAATGCGGAAGATCTTTCCTTTGAGATGGTCCTGACCGCCGGCGGCGGTCATCCCATATTGCGTGCGAAGATTCTTATATACCGCTTGACCATCGATCCCGTCTGGCGCCGCGATTGCCGTGAGTGCATCGCTTGGCCGCTCTTTCGGAAACAAGGCCAGCCCGGCCGCCTGCGCTCCTTCCCGCATCGCCCTCGCCAGCGACGCGTGCCTCGCGAAAATCGCCTCGAGACCTTCTCCTTTGAGGATGCTGAGCACTTCTTTCAGGCCCAATATCAGCGAGACCGCCGGCGTGTAGGCCGTCTGATTTTTCTGCTGCGAGTCTCTTTCCTTCTTGAGATTGAAATAAAAGGCCGCATTCTTTGCCTTTTCAGCCAACCTCCAAGCCTTTTCGCTGGCGCTTACAAATGCCAGACCCGGGGGAAGCATCAGCGCCTTTTGAGACCCGGTCACAACGACATCGAGTCCCCAGGCGTCGGTCTTCAAGTCCAGGACGCCTAAGGCCGTAATCGCGTCCACGACGAGAATAGTCTCCTCATGAGACTTCACAATTTCAGCAAGCGCTTTGACATCATGCGCGACCCCGGTTGAGGTCTCGCTGGCTTGGACATAGACTGCCTTGATGCTGGGATCCTTCTTGAGTTGGTCTGCAACCGCTTGAGGGTCGACGGCTCGCCCCCATTCCACTTTGATTTCGTGGACCTGCACGCCGAATGTCTTGCACAGCTTCGTCCAGCGCTCGCCGAATTTCCCCCCGTTCACGGAGATGGCTTTGTCGCCCGGGGACAGAAAATTGGAGACCGCTCCTTCCATCCCGCCGGTCCCGGAGGACGCCAGAATCAGCACGTCGTGTCTCGTCTGAAATAACCACTTCAAATCCTCCCGCACCTCGCCGAACAATTTGTCGAACTCGGGCGCGCGATGATGGATCATGGGCTTGGCCATGGCCAACAACACTTCCGGAGGAACCGGTGTCGGACCTGGAGCCAAGAGATATCGTTTCAGCATTGCTGATACCCTCCTGGACTGCTAAAAGGAAACGATGCGGAAAGGCGCGTACGCTACCATAGGCCCTAGGTGGAGTCAAGGCAGGCAGCCCGAAGTGTGCTATGTTTTTCAGAGAGTTAAGCGAACCATTCATGCGGCGAGATCTGCATTCTTAGATAAAGAAATTGTTCTTCGAATCATGACGCGCGTTTTGAAGCGGCCGCCTTCTTTCAAATCCTTGACAAGGAAATATCCCCCGGCTAGTCTACCTCTCATTCCATCGTGGGAGCATGTGATCCTATGAAGTTTCCACATCAGTGCAAAACCGTCGGTATCTTGAGATGTCTGCTTTTTCTTGGTCTCTTTGCGACCGCCACGCCGCTCATCACAATCGCTCACGATGGCGAGCAGCCGGCTGTGCCGGTCGAACCGGGAGAGCCGGAATCCGCCTCTACCGAACCGGATACGCTCGTCGAAGAAGAAGACCTTGACACGACTCAATCGACCGACGCAACGGAAGCGACGCCGGATTCCCTCGAAGTAGCGCTGCCTCCGCCGACCGAATCTTCCACCGAGGTGCCGCCGGCGGAAGAGCTGCTCCAGCTCACGCCTCTGACCGGATCGACCGCTCGATTCTCGGATCTCTTGACGCCGCCCGCCGAAGCCACGGAAGATGTCGTGAGCCAGGATGACCCCGGTCACGAAGGCATCGTCTATAACGTTCCCATCGTGCTGGACCCCTCGGTGCAGGGGCACATCCATTATTTCAATACCTCGATTCGGAATCGATTCGAACAGTGGCTGATCCGGTTGAGCCGCTATCGGCCGCTGGTGGATACGATCTTTTCGGAATTCGATCTTCCGAGCGATCTGATTTATTTGTCCCTCGTGGAGAGCGGATTTAATCCATACGCCTATTCCCGCGCGCGCGCGACCGGTCCATGGCAATTCATGAAAGGCACGGCCAAGGTCTACGGCCTCCGGGTGGACCGCTACGTGGACGAGCGCCGGGATCCGATTAAATCGACCGTGGCCGCTGCCCGCTATCTCCGCGATCTCTACGATTTATTCGGGACCTGGCCGCTGGCCATGGCGGCCTATAATGCCGGGGAGGGGAAGGTGATGCGGGCCTTGCAAAAGGCTCAAGCCGATAGTTTCACCGACATCGCGAAAACCCGGCTTATCCGGCGGGAGACCCGGGAATATGTCCCACGATTCATGGCCGCGACCATCATCGCGAGAAATCCGGACCGGTACGGATTCCCAAACGAAGACGTGGCGCCCCATCAATTCGAAGAGGTGGCCGTGCGCCGTCCCATTCACCTCAAATCCATTGCCAATGTCGCGGGCATTCCGTATCAGGAACTGCGCTTGCTCAATCCGGAACTCAAGCGCGACGCGACTCCGCCGGACGGCAATCTGTATCTGCTCAAGGTGCCGATTGGAACGAAGGAGAAAGTCGAAAAGCACATGGATCGGATCCCGACCTATAAATTCCCGTCCATGCCGAGTAAAATCGAGCGCGTGAGGGCGGCTTCCGGTTCGGGCAAGAAAAGTCTTTCCGATTCAGGCAAGCGGTATCAAGTGCGTGTCGGCGATTCGCTCGACAAAATTGCCAGACGCTTTGGCATTTCGGTGAAGACTCTGAAGGCAAGAAATAATCTGTCGGGTTCCCTCATTAAACCGGGCGACCTCTTGATCATTTCCCGCTAGCCCCGCCCTGCGAGATTCCTCTTCGCCTACTTCTTCTTGGCTCCTGCCGGAGCAGAGCTTGGCTCTTTCCCCTTTTTCTGAGAACCCTCAGCCGGAGCCGCCGCGGAAGGTTCCGCCGGCGCCGCCGATTCATCGGGCGTCTTCGTTTCGAGCGCCTTCACGCGTACTGCTGCTTCGCTGGTGAACGGGGAATTGGGAAAAGTCTTCATGAGCTCCTGGTAATGGGCCAACGCGCCTTCCGGACGCGATTGCGCTTCCTCCAGTTTCGCCAACTCGTACAGGACTTGATCTTTGTTGAGTGCACCGGGAATATCGAGGACGGCTGAGAAAGCCTTGACCGCTTGATCCCGATCGCCTTTCACGAGATAGGCGTAACCCAAGCGTTGTTGAACCAATCCCAGCAGAGCCGGATTCGACCCATAGAGCAGCATGAATCGTTTGTAACTTTCAATTCCGGCGTCCAATTCATTAGCCAACACCTGCGCATTCGCCAAGTGGAACAATGCGAGAGGACCGCTCGGTGTCCGCGGATACTGTTCAACTACTTCCCGATACCCGGCAATGGCGCGCTTGAGTTGTTCATCCGCCTTCTTCGGATCATCCGCCGGCCGACTAATATAGTGTTTCGTCGCTTCCTGGAACAGATCCGTGGCCTTCTGCGCCGCTTGAAGGTCATACCACAAGACCCCCCCGACGACGGCGATCGCGATGAGCAGCACACCCAATCCCACGAGAAGCGCCCGCCGTTGTTCCTGGAGAAACAGGCCGAACCGCTCCATTCCGCTGAGCAGCTCCATCTCATCGAGCGAATCATGTCTGGAAGGCGCTTTTATCCGGTATCCCACGAAGTCGTCCGATCTCAGGAGGCATGCCAAGCAGTGGTCGCGTCTACGTCCATCGCGCCTTATACTAGGGGCGGGTCAACCTTGTCAATTATGAGCCGCCTCTCCTCGGCATCGCCTGAAAGATATCGGAATCACCATGTTCGATGAACAGTTACAAGCCCTGGATCGCCGGCACATCCTTCGTCGATTGCGAACCGTCAAATCGGCGGCGGGACCGACGATCGACCTCAACGGTCGTCGCGTGATCTTGTTGGCGTCGAATAATTATCTGGGCCTCTCAACTCATCCGGCATTGATACAGGCGGCGATCAGCGCCACACAGACCTACGGCGTGGGCGCAGGTGCTTCCCGCCTTGTCAGCGGAACCATGCTTCCGCACACATGTCTCGAAGAAGCGCTGGCCCGATTTAAGAAAACCGAAGCCGCCTTGACGTTTGCCGCGGGTTATCTCGCCAATATCGGCGTGATTCCATCACTGATCGGAGCAGACGGGCTCATATTCGCCGACCGACTCTGTCATGCAAGTCTCATCGATGCATGCCGCCTCAGCCGGGCAAAACTTCGGGTTTTCCGTCACGCGGATGCCAACCATCTCGAAGATCTGCTCAAGCGCCGCCGGGCCAAACAGCCGACGTTGATCGTCACCGACGGTTTGTTCAGTATGGACGGCGATATCGCTCCTCTCTCGGAAATCGCCCTGCTTGCCGAACGCCATGAAACGCTCGTCTTTGTCGACGATGCGCATGGCACCGGAGTAATGGGTTCCACGGGACGCGGAACGCTCGAGCACTGCGGCGTCGAGCACCGCATTCCATTCCATATGGGAACCCTCAGTAAAGCATTGGGCTGCGCCGGCGGGTATCTGGTCGGCTCCGCCTCGTTTATCCAATGGCTGATCAATACCAGTCGGGCCTTTGTCTATACGACGGCCCCGCCGCCGGGGGTTGCGGCGGCGGCTCTGGCCGCCCTGAATGTGATTGAATCGGACCCGGGGCTGCGCGCCCGGTTGTGGAAGAACCGGGAATACCTGTTCGCGGGCTTGCGGCGCCTGGGGTTTCGCACGGCCGCAACGGTCAGTCCGATCATGCCGCTGCTCATAGGGGATGCGGAGCGCGCGGCGGTTTTCTCGCAAC
>DASSBQ010000115.1:0-7495 GCA_035698625.1 Nitrospiraceae bacterium | reverse complement strand
CTCATTCAGTTCAACTCGTTTTTTCCCATATGGCTATGACATCGCAACGATCTTGCTATAATGGCTTATGCGCGCGTTAGTAAAGACCTCATCCGCTCCCGGTCTCACCCTCACCGACGCTCCCGATCCGCGGCCCGCTTCCTGCGAAGCCGTCATCCGGGTCAAGGCCACGTCGTTATGCGGCACCGATGCCCACATTTACAATTGGGACGAATGGGCCCACAGCCGCGTTCAGCCTCCGCGCATTATCGGACATGAAATGTGCGGGGAAGTCGTGGAGATCGGCTCCGATGTTACCCTCGTCAAAGTTGGCGACTATGTGGCGGCCGAATCTCATCTGACATGCGGAGTCTGCTTCCAGTGCCGGACCGGCCAGGCGCACGTGTGCAGAAATTATCGCATTCTCGGCGTGGACCGCGATGGATCCTTTGCCGAGCACGTCGTCCTGCCGGAAAGCGTGCTGTGGAAAACGGCGCCCGAGATTCCACCGGAGCTGGCCTCGGTTCAGGAACCGCTCGGCAATGCGGTGGACGCCGCCCTCGCAGAAGATCTCACCGGTCATACGGTCCTTATCACGGGATGCGGGCCGACCGGTCTCTTTGCCGCCGCCGTAGCTCGTATTGCCGGAGCCGCGCGCATCATCGCCACGGATACGAGCGACTATCGCCTCGCGATTGCAAAACAATTGGGCGTCGATCATGTCTTGCATGCGCAGCGCGACAGGAACGACCGGATCACCGCGGCTATTCGCGACATCACGGACGGCGAAGGAGTAGACGCGTCCCTCGAAATGTCTGGCCATCCCGCGGCTCTGCATCAAGCGTTTCGGTCCGTCAAGAATGGAGGACGAGTCACCTTATTCGGCATTCCGTCAGAGCCGGTTCATTGCGACCTGGCCAACGACATTATTTTCAAGGGCATCCGGGTCTACGGCATCACAGGCCGTCGGCTCTTCAGCACCTGGTACCGATTGGGCGGCTTGTTCAAAGCCGGTCTCGACATCCGGCCCGTCATTACACACACGTTTGCCCTCAAGGATTTCGCTCAAGGATTTGAGTTGATCCGATCCGGCCGATGCGGCAAAGTGGTGCTCTTTCCGTGAAGGGGTGTCCGCAGAAGTAACGGACTCCCTCATGGTTCATGCCTGACGCGTCGCCCGACGAGCCATCATGGCCTATCGCTCGTTCAAAAAAACAGTCGATGAACTGCTGGCCGACATACAATCCGCCGGATTGTACAAGACCGAGCGGCACATCCTCGGGCCTCAGGAGTCGAGAGTTCGGGTAGGAGACCGCGAGGTCATCAACCTCTGCGCCAATAATTATCTCGGACTCGCCAACCACCCTGATATCAAGGCAGCCGCCGCCCATGCGTTGGAAGAATACGGGTACGGCATGGCATCGGTCCGCTTTATCTGCGGCACACAAAAGCTTCATAAGGAACTGGAGCAGGCCCTCTCCGCATTTTTCGGAACCGCCGACACTATCCTGTATAGCTCCTGCTTCGATGCGAACGGAGGACTGTTTGAGCCGCTGCTCGATGAGCGCGATGTCGTGATCAGCGACGCGCTCAATCACGCCAGCCTGATTGACGGCATCCGCCTCTGCAAGGCGAAACGCTTGCGTTATGCGCATGCCGACATGCGGGAACTGGAGGCAAGATTGGATGAAGGCATGTCGAGCCGGCTGCGTCTCATCGTCACCGATGGAGTCTTTTCGATGGACGGAGATCTGGCGCAGTTGGACCGCATTGCGGACCTGGCCGACCGATTCGATGCGGCCGTGGTCGTTGATGACAGCCACGCCACCGGCGTGCTGGGAAAACGCGGCCGGGGCACTCCGGACCATTTCGGCGTGGCGGACCGGGTGGATCTGATCACCAGCACATTGGGCAAAGCGCTGGGGGGCGCCACGGGGGGGTATACGACCGGGCGGAAAGAAATGATCGAGCTGTTGCGGCAGCGATCCCGCCCTTATTTGTTCTCCAATTCCCTGCCGCCCATGATTGCTGCCGCCGCCATGAAGGCACTCGGTTTGGTCGCGCACGGTGACGAGTTGCGCGCCACACTGCATGAGAATACCGGCTTCTTTCGCGACCGGCTTCGCGCCTTGGGATTTACCCTGATGCCCAGCTCGCATCCGATCATTCCGATCATGTTGGGTGATGCATCTCTGGCGACGAAAATGGCCGACCGGCTTTTGGAAGAAGGAATTTATGTTGTGGGGTTCAGCTATCCCGTTGTGCCGAAGGGAAAGGCTCGCATCCGGGTGCAGATGTCGGCGGCGCACACCCGTGGGGAGCTCGAGCAAGCGATTGAGGCGTTTGCGAAAGTCGGCCGGGAACTCAATGTTATTTCATGAAGCGTCAGGCGTGAGGCGTCGCGCGCGGCCTTATTCCTGGTTCATTTTGCCCTCGCGCATTATTCTCTGATCTGCCTCCGCCGGCTCGTCAAGTAGGCGTTCCGCACGGCAGTGTAGAGATCCAAGGTCGCCTCCTCGATCCCCTGGAACTTATCGAGATTTAATGACCGCTCGTTGAGAATATCTCCCGCTCTGGTGCTGAGCTGAATGATCGTCGTGGTATCCCGGTTCGGATGGGAAATAACGGACGGCACTCCGTCGACCTCAATGATGGGAAGGACGAGCCAGTTGATCGGATTCAACGCAATGTCGGCGAGATAACCGACAAAATCACGAACCGTGAACGGCGGTAAAAACGGCACCATCAGGTAGGGACCAGGACCGACTCCATAGAATCCAAGCGTTTGCCCCATATCTTCATCCGGCGTCGTCAGATTCATCCGCTCGGCTACATCGATGAATCCGGCAAGGCCGACCGTCGTATTAATCAGAAACCGGCCGACCTCGATCCCGGCTCCCTTGAGTTTTCCTTGGAAGATGTTGTTGAAAAAGCGTGGGGCAAACCGAGTATTGTAAAAGAAGTTGTGGACTCCGACCTGGAGGCGATCGGGAACCACGAAATCATATCCTTGGGCAACCGGCTTCAGCACCCACTTGTCCAGTTGCCGATTGAACTCGAAGATTTTCGTGTTGAGCGGCTCCCACGGATCATATTCCTGGCCTCCGCCCTCATCGTCCTGAGCAAACGGATCATAGAAGTCGTCGTCCGCAGGCGCAGGCTCCGGTTCCACCGCCTGCTTCTTGCTAGGCGCAGGCCGATTCGAGGGCCGGTCTGCAATGAGTTGAACAGGAGAACTAGGATGGCCTACGTCGGCTGCAGTAACAGAGGGTGGGTCGGCCTTACCGATGATCGCTGTCTCGGACGATACGGCCGAGGCGCCCAGGCTCGAACAACCCGCGAAGCTGAAAATTCCCGCACACCAGCACAGAACGGCAAACCATGACGGCTTTGGCTGCACAGTCCCTCCCGCTTGCGTTGGTCTTCATGCGCCAACCCTAATTCCTATTGTGGCGCGAAGGAATCGCCGCACTTTATCAAAATGAAACAGGTCTCGTCACTGCCATCTGTCCTTCCCACCTACAGAACGGCAAGGACAGATCCAACATGCCGTGACGCAATTTGTTGAGGCGCCTACCGGCCCCGTGCCGCAGAAATGAATTCGCGAAGTTTGGCATAGTACGGGCGCCCGCCGACGAACGGCACATCGTTATGATCGGCTCCTTTGACGAGATAGAACTCCTTGGGCGGCCGTGAGGCCTGAAACGTCTGCTCGCCTAACGACAACGGAATAATGTCGTCCCGGTCCCCGTGGACGAATAATTTGGGCAGTGAAAGAACCGGCAGTCGATCCACCAGCCTGAACGAAGCCCCGAGCAGCCAATGTACGGGTATGCCGTGATAGTAGTATTTGGCCACGGCTTCAATAGAGGGAAAGCACGACTCGAGAATCAGACTGGACGCAGGTCGTTGGGCAGCCAGCTCTCCGGCCACGGCGCCGCCCAATGATCGCCCGAATATCACGATACGGCCCGCGGTGATCCGCCGCTGCCGCGTCACATAGTCGTAGGCCGCCATCGCATCCCGGTACAACCCTTCCTCATTCGGCCTGCCCTCGCTCCGCCCATACCCGCGGTAGTCGAACAGAAATACCGAGAGCCCGATACGATAGAGTTCGCGCAAATTCTCCAGCCGATTGATAATGTTTCCGGCATTGCCGTGGCACCAAATGAGCACGGATGACGCGGTCGATGCTTCCACATACCATCCGAACAACTTGGTCCCATCCGTTGATTCAAACCAGACATCTTGCAGGGGAAGGCCGATCGCGCGGGCCCAATTGCGGTCTTCCCAGGGATGGGGATGATAGACGAAGATTTGATCCAGGAGGCTCATAAATCCATGCGGACCGTTTCGCGGACTGTAACATGCCGACGAGCCAGTGCTGTATCACATAAGGCTCGTTCTTTTTATGCAACTGAGATGATTGCTTTCAGCCTCACGGCCGTCGGGTGACGATACATTAGAAGCGAAGGCCAATTCCGGCCACCCCATAGTGGGAGCGGAAATCCAGCGCCAAGCCATTCCAGTGATAATTGGCGGCGAAGTATCGGTATTCCCCGAAAAGAAACACCTTGTGAGACAGCATCACTTGTGTTCCCGCTAGAAACTGATACCCGAATGACCTGGCGGCTTCAAAATCCTGATCTGCCCGCCCTGCGATATTAGGATTGAGGAGAATGCCATGGCTCCATCCTCCTCCAACGCCTATGTATGGCGTTATCTGCCTGTTCGGATATCGCACGATGAGATTGATCATGGTGTGGAGCACCAGAAGATCGGACCGCGAGATGCCCGGCTGACCGCTGTCTGCACGGCTCGGAAACGAGAAGGCGCCACCGTGGCCGCTTGAGTCAATTTCCACACCGATCAGTCGATGGGTGAAGTCGGGAAACAAACCCACTTTTACGCCGCCACCGAAACTATGCTTGACGGACGCCTCCGTGACACTGCCTTGATTGAAAATCGGCTTATCGACAGGCCAGCTGCCCAGACCGTAAAAGCCCAATTCGATGTCGCCGAACTCGGCGCTGGAAACTCGGTCGGCGAAGGCGGTGCAGAGGCATAAAACTGCAGCGGCCCAGAGGAAGGGAGCGGCTATGCGAGGCATATCCATTGCCACCATGAGCCAACAAAAAAGGGTCTTTGGGACGAACTCCCAAAGACCCTTCAGGACAAATGGAACTGCTGAAGCTCAGCTGCCCTTCACGATTGTGCACCACTCACCGATAATGCCAAGAATGTTCTTGGCCGAGTGATCAATCGAAGACACGGTGGTTATTCCTCCGGCGGCCTTGGCTGCCGTGATGCTGGCATCGCCGGTGGCGACCCAACCGAGGATTGACTGGCCGCAAGCTTTGCCTTCCTTCGTGGCGCTGGGATGGTCCGTCGCAAAATCACCATACTTGGCTTCGGTGTAGATGATGCCCAGCATGGGAGACTGCACGATCTGACAACCGGTCAAGCTGAGGTATCCCACTGTAATCAAACTCAGCGATAGAACCACGGACAGCTTCCTCATAATTCCTCCCTTTCGAGGTTGACAGTTGGTGACAACTTCGGCGCGGCCCACTGCGCTCGAGCCGTTACTGTTCGGCGGAGTATAGGTAAGGGCCGGAGTCTTGTCAATCTGAAAGAGGCCCATGGACATACAGAGCCGAATGGGGAACGTATAAACACCCAGTCAGAGCAAATTCTGAATGCTGAATTATGAGTTATGAATTTATGAATGAGGTAGTGAAAAGCAGTGGGCTGCTGATCAACGCTTAAGGTATACCCACAAGACGCCGGAACATTCGGGTTGAACTACGATCCGCCTCTATGATGCGGCTGCCTGCCTTGACGCTCACTATTCACCTGCTAACATTTAATAATGCCGTCGCCCCTTGGTGAACCTGACAGACAGTACTCTTAATAAGTATTCGACCGAAAAAACCCTGCTTGGCATCACGCGTGTACCAAAGAAGGATGAAAATTCCTCCTCCGTCCGATAGGCCTATAGTGGATTGACGTGTATAACCCGGCTTGCGTCCAGACGAATTATCAACTCCACGCGGAGGCTGTATGAATAAATTGCAGTTGTTTGCCGGTTGTCTGTTGGTCGTATTTGTGCCGACTTCCGGCTGTTCCGTCCTTATGGCTGCAAATCGATCGAGCTATCGGGGCGATGTGAATGTCATTAAAGAGGGCGTCTCACGAGCTGATGTGATCTCCGAATTGGGTCAGCCGGATTCGTTCAGCAAGACGGAAACGGGCGGTTTTGATGATCGGTACATTCTGGACCCCGAAGCTCATCGGACATGGGTGAAAGTAGGAACGGTCATTCTGCACTTGGGAGCAGACCTAGTGACCGCATTCCTATGGGAATTGGTCGGCACACCATATGAACTCGCCGTCCGTGACAGAACCGTTGTCTACCATCTGGCATACAATCAAGACGCCAAACTCGCGACATTTGAAAAAATCAAACCGTGATAATCCTCCGCAGTCGCAGGCTGGACATCGGGTAGGCGTTCAGTCTGCTGTCCCGACTGGAAAAGTACCTTTCGCAGCTTCATCAATATATCAAGACCCTCAGAAGAACGCCTGCACGGTGAACAGCACATCGTTGTCGTGGTCCCGATGATTGTATTCCAGCCGTAGTGCCCAGTTCTGGGCAAGCGTGTAGCGTTGCCCGACGGTCCACCGGAAATCGTCCGATTGCTCTCCGAGGGCGTAGCGCAGATACGTGGTCGAGAGAAGCAGGCGCCAATGCTCTGTCAGATCGGCCAGCATGCCCGCCGTGCCGCCGCCGCCGATTCGGTGTTTGTCCCGAAAGGCGTCGCTATAGTTGGCATCTACCTCCGCAAAAGCAAAGTACCATTCGCGCCGTAGAAAGTGCGTTACGGTCGAGGCCCCGGCTCCGCCGTTGAAATTCCAATTGCTGCAGAGATCGCAGCCGCCGTACCGGATGGTATTCATCCCGAGGTTCATTTTCCAGGACGGCGACAGGAACAACGAATCGGCCGGCACCAACGAGACCATATTCAGCACGGTCGCCCGCTCCACTCGAGTCTGGTCCGCGCGGTTGTAGTGCCGCAAGGTCACGGATCCCACTTCGATCTGCGCTCCCGGCGTGAATCCGGGTTCCGGGTCCAACAGATCGTGATAGCCGACCCGCGCGGTCAGCTCCTCGAACGTGTCGTCGTTGCGCCAGCCCCCGCCGAGACTCACCCGCGACGTGCGATGGCCGATCTCCGGCCGCTGCGCGAACGGCCGGATCGGCACATCCTCGGAAGGCACTCTCAGGCTGCTCCTCGCCGCCAACACGGTCCTATTTTGATCGCGATAGGGCGAGTGTTCTGATTTATCCGATTCCCCCTTGTATCGAAGATAATCCGACACCACATCGAGAACGAAGGCCTGGCGATTCACCGGAAGAGCCTTCAGGTCCGGCGCGGTGTCGACCTGCGACACATCTCCGACCAAGCGGCGGACGAGCCCGAGCTCTTCAGTGGAGAGATGTTCGCGTTTACGG